>NZ_JAMDLQ010000040.1:0-1573 GCF_024705715.1 Clostridium sp. LY3-2 | reverse complement strand
AATTAATAAATATTAAATATAAATGTGTTATAAGAAGAGGAGAGATTATTATGAAAAAATTTGTATGTACAGTTTGTGGTTATATTCATGAAGGAGAAACTGCACCAGAAAAATGCCCAGTATGTGGAGTAGGTGCTGACAAATTCCAAGAGCAAGTAGGAGAAATGGCTTGGGCTGACGAACATAGAATCGGAGTAGCTAAAGACGTAGATCCAAGAATCGTAGAAGGATTACAAGCAAACTTTATGGGAGAATGTACAGAAGTTGGAATGTATCTTGCAATGTCAAGACAAGCTGATAGAGAAGGATTCCCAGAAGTTGCAGAAGCTTATAAAAGAATAGCATTTGAAGAAGCAGAACATGCTGCAAAATTTGCTGAACTTTTAGGAGAATTAGTTGATGCAGATACAAAAGTTAACTTACAAAAAAGAGTAGATGCAGAATACGGAGCTTGCCAAGGTAAAAAAGAATTAGCTACATTAGCTAAACAATTAAACCTAGATGCAGTTCATGATACAGTTCATGAAATGTGCAAAGATGAAGCTAGACACGGAAAAGCGTTTAAAGGCTTATTAGAAAGATATTTTGCATAATATTTATGCATTAAATATATAAACTCCTAATAAAAAATTCCCTTTTAATCTATAAGGAAAAAGACTACAAAATTTGTAGTCTTTTTTTTATGTATAGGAAAACATAAAATGGAATTGTTTGTTTTCTGATTTTGTAGAAATATGTAACTAAATATATTTAAGTGAGTATTATATAGTAGAAAATTCACTTTTAGGAGGCAAAATGAGTTCAGATTTTGATAAGAAAAGTAGTTATAATGATATTATAAAATGCAAAAAAAGGCCAATATCTGAAAATGGATGTTGTAAAGATGACAATAATTGTTTTAGCGATATATTTGAACATGATGATAATGAAAAGAAAAATTTTAATTGTTGTTGTGTAGGCCCACAAGGGCCGGTAGGTCCAAAAGGAGACACAGGAGCTACAGGACCAAAGGGAGATACAGGATCTACAGGGCCAAAAGGAGATCCAGGGCCACAAGGTCAAGCAGGACCACAAGGACCACAAGGATTAGCAGGAGCTCAAGGAGCAAAAGGAGACACAGGAGCTACAGGACCACAAGGATTAACAGGAGCACAAGGGCCACAAGGTGAAAATGGAGAAAATGGTGAAACAGGACCACAAGGGCCAGTAGGTCCAAAGGGAGACACAGGATCTACAGGACCAAAGGGAGATACAGGATCTACAGGACCAAAGGGAGACACAGGAGCAACAGGCCCACAAGGATTAACAGGAGCACAAGGACCACAAGGTGAAAATGGTGAAATAGGACCACAAGGACCAGTAGGACCACAAGGGCCAGCAGGACCACAAGGTCCACAAGGATTAACAGGAGCACAAGGACCAAAAGGAGACACAGGGGCAACAGGTCCACAAGGATTAACAGGAGCACAAGGACCACAAGGTGAAAATGGAGAAACAGGACCACAAGGACCAGTAGGACCACAAGGGCCAGCAGGACCACAAGGTCCACAAGGATTAACAGGAGCACAAGGAC
>NZ_JAMDLQ010000004.1:0-23124 GCF_024705715.1 Clostridium sp. LY3-2 | reverse complement strand
TTCTTGCAAGTACTTCTGAATAAATACTAAAGCATACAGAAGAAGCAAAAAGTGATGCAACATTTGAAAAGCCAAGTTTTAATCCAAGTGAATAAATAAACCAAGCTATTCCACCACCTATAGTTGTAAATATAAGGTTTCTACCTTGTATATTAAATATGATTGCAAACCCTAAGGTTGCAACTAAAGAACATAAAGTTTCTGTAATCATTATAAGCTACCTCCAAAGTAATTTAACCATACACTAAGCACAGCACCAGTTCCACAAGCTATAGAAACAGCAATTAAAAATGCTTCAAAACCCTTAGTTATTCCAGATAAAAAATCACCTGCTATTGTGTCACGAATTGCATTTGTTATTGAAAGCCCAGGGACAAGAAGCATTATAGAACCTATAATAGTTTCGTCAACTCCTAGTATAACTCCAAATTTAAAGAATATTATAGCAAGAAGTGAAGCTATAGCTGCACAAATACTATTTATGAAAAATTCGTTTATTCCCATTTTGCTAAATGTGATACCTAAATATTTAATAAGTCCTCCGATTAAAAATGCTGAGATTATATCTCTAAAATTTCCATTAAAAAGAGTTGTAAATGCACCACCAGCTAATCCAGAGAAAAAAATAGTAGTAGCCATAGAGTATCTATTTGTACTTTCTATTTGAATTAACTCATCTTCAATTTCTTCAAAGGATAGTGGTTTAGTTGTAATTTTTCTTGAAAGATTATTTATAAGTTCTATTTTATTTAAATTAGTTCCACGTACTTTAACTCTTTTAACTAGAGAATATGTTTTGTAATCTTTAGAAACAGACACTACAATACCAGTAGGTGTTACAAAGCTGTCTGCATAATCAACTCCATAAGATAAGCAAATCCTATTTATAGTTTCTTCAACTCTATAAGTCTCTCCACCGCTACTTAACATTATGCTACCTGCTCTAGTTGCAAGATGAAGTAATCTATCTATATCCAAAGTAATCACCTCAATTCTAAAAAAAATCTTATATAACATTATAACATATAGATTTGATACAAACATTAATTGAATGTGCGTGAGGGACGGAATTTATCTTTTTATAATAATTTATTTAGGGATTTATAAAAAAATCATTGTAATTCTTAAGTGGGATAACTATAATTTGTTATAAATAATTAAAATAGGGGTGTTATTATGAATTTTGACAATTTAAAAAAGACAGACGTAAAAATATACGACCTTATTGAAGAGGACGTAGAGAGACAAGAAGAAGGAATAGAACTTATAGCCTCAGAGAATTTTACAAGTGAAGCTGTAATGGAAGCTATGGGATCATACCTTACTAATAAGTATGCTGAAGGATATCCAGCTAAAAGATATTATGGTGGATGTTACGTAGTAGACAAGATAGAAGATATAGCAAGAGATAGAGCTTGTAAATTATTTAATGCAGAACATGCAAATGTACAACCTCACTCAGGTTCTCAAGCAAATATGGCAGTTTATTTCACTATTTTAGAACCAGGTGACACTGTTTTAGGAATGGATTTAAGCCACGGAGGACATTTAACTCATGGTTCAGGAGTTAATTTCTCAGGAAAATTATTTAACTTCGTTTCATATGGTGTAGATAAAGAAACAGAAGTAATAGATTATGAAAATGTAAGAAAAATCGCATTAGAATGTAAGCCTAAACTTATAGTTGCTGGTGCTAGTGCATATGCAAGAAAGTTAGATTTTAAAAGATTTAAAGAAATAGCTGATGAAGTAGGGGCATACCTTATGGTTGATATGGCACATATCGCAGGTCTTGTTGCTGCAGGGGTGCACGAATCACCAGTTCCTTATGCTGACTTTGTAACTTCAACTACTCATAAAACTTTAAGAGGCCCAAGAGGTGGATTAATTTTATGTAAAGAAAAATTTGCTAAAGATTTAGATAAAAATATTTTCCCAGGAATCCAAGGCGGACCTTTAATGCATGTTATTGCAGGGAAAGCAGTTTGTTTTAAAGAAGCTTTAGAGCCTGAATTTAAAACTTATATGGAAAACGTAATTTTAAACTGTAAGGTATTAGGAGAGGAATTAATAAAGCATGGATTTAAATTAGTTTCAAGCGGAACTGATAACCATTTAATATTAGTTGACTTAACTAACAAAGACATTACAGGTAAGGAAGCAGAACAGCTTTTAGATAAAGTTGGAATTACTTTAAATAAAAACAGTATTCCAGATGAGAAGAGAAGCCCATTTGTAACTTCAGGAGTTAGAATTGGAACTGCAGCTATAACGACTAAAGGATATAATGCTGAAGATATGAAAGAAATTGCAAGCATTATAAATGATGTTATAGAAACTCGTGAGGAAAACTTAGACGTATTAAGAGAAAGAGTATTAAAACTAAGTTCAAAACATAGAATGTATAAGTAAAATTTAGAGATTACCGTAAAAGGTAATCTCTTTTTTTATGTATAGCAAAGTATAAAATTATAATTAGAATAAGCTTGAAATTTAATTATTAAAATAAGGTTTTTTAAATTAAAAATTAGAGATTATTAGATAAGGGGGACAAAGACCACATTTTTTATATGGGAAAGAAATTCTAAAAATAATACTAAAGGAGAAATTAGTGAGTAGAGGTATATAATAAAAAATAAAAAAGCAGATTTTCCTACAGAAATGTTACGAGAAATTATTGGTACAAGGGATTTTCGCTATATTGCTATAAATTTTTGATATTTTGGACAAGTGTAAATTATGAAAGGACAAGCTATAAAAATATACCGATATTAAGGCTAAAATTCAAAGGAATTAAATTACTTTTACACAAAAAATAGAACTTATTAAATTAGATAAAATAGTATGTTTTTCATAAGATCCTTCATAAATATAAACGAACCAATTTAAATAAACTTGAAGATACTTTGTAGCAACACTTCTAAATTTTCTAAGCCATCTTCTTAAATTTAATATAAAATCAGAGCAATGACTAAGTAAAATTTCACTTTCTTCTTTAGAAATTTCTGATTCTTTCTTTTTATGAAGAGCATAGTTTAACTTTTTTGATACAATATAAGAAAACCTATCTTTTCCTGGCAAGAAATAAGTATTAAATACAGGATTGAATGCATTTAATAAATTTTCTATAGATTCTTTTGTAGGGCTCATAGAATCAAAGGATATCTTAGCTAGAGAGTAATTATTTTTATTAATAGTAGTAGCTACAAAGATATTTTTTCTTCTAGAAATAGTGCAAACGGGTGGAGCCTTTTGCCCTTTAAAGTTTTCTAAAAACTTAGTATGTCTCATAGCTGTAACTATATGAGTTCTTCTTGAATCCGTATAAGTTTCTATATGTTTTAGTATCTTATGTCTCCATCTAAAAGAGGTTTCAATGCAAATATTTAATATGCCTGCACAATCTCTTATAGTAGCCCCAGATAGCATAAGACGAGTGTATTTATCCCAAAGGTCTACACTTTTTCTAGTGTTATGCCAGACAAGTCCTGTTCCTTCGTTAAAAGTCTTAAGACAATCCTTGCATTGATACCTTTGGACGCATCTATATTTACCGTATTTAATAAAGTGTTTTGAATTGCAATGGGGACAAGCAGATGTATGTACCATAATCTCACCTCGTAAATTTTTGATTTTTTCAGTTATTTTGATTATGGACATAAAATATAGGCTTTATTCAGATGATTTTAGTAAAATACCAACAAAGAAGCAAAACAATGTTGTAGGGGTGTTTAAGGTGTGTTATGGGGAGGTGGTGATTTTTGGGATTTAAGGCTTTAGAGATATCTTATTAGCAATTTTATTTTTTAATAATAAAATAATAAGGCGTAATAATTTAAAAGGATTAAATATGGGAAAGAGAAAACTAAAAAGGTTATTTATTTTTTCAGATAGAATTAATATAAATTCAGACTCAAAAGTAGTTTTTATTAGTGATGTCCATAGAGGAAATGGAGGATATACTGATGCGCTTTTAAAAAATAAAAACATATATTTATCAGCATTAAGGTACTACTTAAAAGAAGATTACACCCTAATAGAATTAGGAGATGGAGATGAACTTTGGAAAAATAAAGATGCAAGACATATAGCATACGAATACAAAGATGTGTTTAGAATATTAAATAGGTTCAATACTGATAAAAGATTATTTATGATTTGGGGAAATCATGATAGTATAAAAAGTAAGAAAAGATTTAAAGATATACAGAAAAAAAAGTTAAAGCAATATGGAGAAAGCTACGGAACAGAATTTTTAGATTTAATTTATAATATAGAATTTAAAGAAAGTTACGTTTTAAGCTTTGAACCATTAGGAAAAGAAATCTTTGTTTTTCATGGACATCAATTAGATTTTTTCAATTCAGAACTTTCTAAATTAAGTAAGTTTTTAGTAAGATACTTTTGGAGATTTTTAGAGGGGATATTAGGGTTTAAAGAACCAACAAGCCCAGCTAACAACCACGTTAAATGTAATAATTTAGATAGAGAATATAAAAAATTCTCAAAAGAAAATAAAAAAATGATAATATGTGGACACACCCATGATGTAAGATTTCCATCTCCAGAAGAAGAATTATATTTTAATGATGGTTCTTGCGTTAATAATTTTGGAATCACCACCCTTGAAATAAATAGGGGCGTTATTGCTTTAATCAAATGGAGTATAGAAATAGATGAAAATAATAGACTTTATATAAAAAGAAGTGTGATCGAAGGACCAGAGCCTCTTATAAATTATTTTAAAAAATTAGAGTAAGGAAGAATAGATATGAAATTTATTGATATGCATTGCGATACAGGAAGTAGAATGCTTTATGAAAAGAAAGGACTTTTAAAGAGCGATTTAAAAGTTGATATAGAAAAACTTAAAAAGGGAGATTCATTAGCTCAATTTTTTGCTTTTTTTATAGACAAAAAAGAAGTTAATAGCCCTTATGAAGAGTTTATAAAAATGTATGACAATTTTATAAAAGAAATCTCTTTAAATAAAAAAAATATAAAATTAGTAAAAGATTATAAAGATATAAAATCTTTAGATAAAACTGTAGGTGCCTTTTTAACTATAGAAGAAGGTGAAGTTTTAGAAGGGGATATTAAAAGGGTTAAAGAAATGAAAGAAAGAGGTATAGGTGCTATAACTCTTACTTGGAACTATGAAAATAGTATAGGGTATCCAAACTTTAAAGAAGAATTTATTAATAAGGGCTTAAAAGAAAAGGGAAAAGAAATAGTATTAGAGATGGAAAAGCAAAATATAATTCCAGATGCTTCCCACCTTTCAGATGGAGGGTTTTACGACCTTATAGATATATTAAAAAAGCCTTTTATTGCAAGTCATTCTAATGCACGTTCTGTTGTAAATCATAGAAGGAATATGACAGATGATATGATTAGGGCTTTAAGTAATAAAGGTGGAGTTATGGGCCTTAATTTTTGTAGTGCATTTTGTAAGCCAAATGGTGTAAACAGCATAGATGAAGTAACTACAATCGAAGAAATAATAAATCATGCAAAACATATAAAAAATATTGGCGGGATTGAAGTTTTAGGGCTTGGTTCTGATTTTGATGGAATAGAAAACGAAGTTCAAATAAATGATATAAGCAAAATGGATAAATTATTTTATGAACTTAAAAAAGTTAATTTTACAGAAAGTGAAATAGAAAAAGTATTTTATAAAAATATTTTAAGAGTAATGAAAGAGTACGGAGGAAGATAGATTATGAGTTTAAGAGGAAAGGTTTGTATTGTAACTGGAGGCTCAAGGGGGATTGGAAGAGCCATCGCTTTAGAACTTGCAAAAGAAGGAGCTAGCGTTTTAATAAATTACTCAAAAGATGAAGAAGGTGCTTTAAAGACTTTAGATTTAATCAAAGAATGCGGTGGAGTTTCAAAAGCTATAAAAGAAGATATAGCATCTTTTGAAGGGTGTAAAAGGATAGTAGATTTTGCAATAGAGAGTTTTGGAAAACTTGATATACTTGTAAATAATGCAGGGAGAAGCTTTGTTGGATTATTTATGGATATGGGTAAAGAAGATATAGATAATATTATAAATACAAACCTCTTAGGGGCGATGTATTTATCAAAGCATGCTATAGGTCATATGTTAAATAACGGTGGAAGTATAATTAACATTTCATCTATGTGGGGGGATGTTGGTGCTTCTTGTGAAGCTGTATATTCATCATCTAAGGGTGGATTGAATTTATTTACTAAAGCATTAGCAAAAGAGATGGCACCTTCAAAGATAAGGGTAAACGGAATATCACCAGGTGTTATAGAAACAGATATGAATAGCTTTTTATCAAAAGAAGATAGAGAGTCTTTAGAAGAAGAAATACCAATAGGAAGGTTTGGACTTCCAGAAGAGATTGCTAAAGCAGTAGTTTTTTTAGCTTCTAATAATTCATCATACATTACAGGGCAAATAATTAGAATAGATGGTGGAATGATTTAAAAAAGCTGCACAAAAATTTGTGCAGCTAAAATTTTATAAAATTACATCTTCTTTTTTTAGAGTAAATGTAAATAAAACTCCATCTTTTGTGTTTTCTATAGAATAAGTAGAACCGTGTAAGTCTAGTATAGTTTTAACTATAGCAAGTCCAAGTCCGATACTATTACTATTTCTAGAGTGAGAAGAATCAACTCTATAGAATTTTTGGAATAACTTTTGTATAGCATCATCTGGAATAAAGCTTCCTGTATTTAAAACTTTAATTACATATAAGTAACTATCCTCTTCTATAGATACAAAAATTGAATTTTTAGAAGGAGTATACTTTATAGCATTTGTAATAATATTAGTTAAAACTTGATCCATTTGAAATACATCAGCTAAAACATAAGAATATTCAGTTTTAGGCACAAAGGAAATATTAAGCCCTTTTTCTTCACATTCTATAGATAAGGCATTTACAATCTTTTTAATAAGTCTATTAATATTAAAAACTTCAAAGTTTGGAGTAACTACACCAGATTCAAGTTTTGATAATTCAAGCATACTAGATATAAGTTTACTCATTTTGTGAGATTCATCTATTATAATATCTAAATATCTTGAAGCTTCATCTCCTGTAACTATTCCGTCTTTTAAACCTTCTGCATAACCTTCAATAATTCCAACAGGAGTTTTAAGTTCGTGGCTAACACTTGCAATAAAATCTTTTCTCATAGTTTCAAGATATCTTTCTCTTTCGATATCTTTTTCTAACTGGTGATTTTTATTTTTCAAATCTTCCATAGCATTACTTAAATTATGAGATAAGAAGTTTAAAGTTTTAGCAAGGTTTCCTATTTCATCTTCTCTTTTGATTTCGCATTCTTCAGAAAAATCAAGCTTTGATAATTTTAAAGCAACATTATTAATTTTAACTAATGGCTTTGTTATTAAATTTGTATATATTAAAGAAAGAAGTATTGCAATAAAGATAACTCCAATAAATATATAAACATAAAATTCAGTAATAACACTGCTAGCTTCAACTATAGGTTGAAGAGGCGAGACTACAACAATTAAAGAGTCATTATCTGAATATAAAGATAAAGGAGAGACTATTCCTATATTTTTATTTTGATGATGGTCTGTAAAAAATGTTGTAGATGCTGTCGTGTTATTTTGAAGAATTGAATTTAAAAAATTTTTATTTGAAATTATTTGTTTGCAAAAGTCTCTTAAAATTCTTTCATCATCTGATACGGTATTTGCGTTATCAGGTACGTATTTAAGTTCACCGTTTAACGTAAAAATACCAATCTTTGCGCTATTTTTAGTTTGGAAGTTTTCAAGGTTATCATAAATAGCATTTAAATCATTTTTTGAATTTTTATATGAATTCATAAATCTAAACTTATTAAGTTCTGTAACTAATAAATCTGTTTTCTTTTTTATATAAAAGTCTTCAAAAATAAATGTTTGAAATACAAGTGTTAATCCCATAAGCCCAAGTAGCAAGCATAATGTTATTAAAAAGAGACGTTTTGATAAACTTTTTTTCATTATTTCACCTCAAATTTATATCCGCTTCCTCGAACTGTAACTATATATGAGGACTTAGGTCCAAGTTTTTCTCTAAGTCTTTTTATGTTTGTATCTACAGTTCTAATATCACCGTAATAATCAATTCCCCAAACGTTATCTAAAATAGTATCTCTTGAAAGTGCAATTCCTTCATTAGAAATAAGATATTGTAAAAGATCGTATTCAGTAGGTGATAGATTTAATACTTTAGAATCTACTTTAACTTCGTGAGATAAAGAATTTAATACTAAACCATTAAAATCTTGAAGGCTTGAATCAAGTTCTGTTCGAGTACGCTTTAATAAAGCTTTAATTTTAGCGACTAGTATTTTAGGACTAAAAGGTTTAGTCATATAGTCGTCTGCGCCAAGTTCATAGCCTTGAAGTTTATCATCCTCTTCACTTTTTGCAGTTAATAAAATAACAGGAACAGTCGATACTTCGCGTAATTTATCTAATACCTCAAATCCATTCATCTTAGGCATCATTATATCTAATACTATAAGGTCAATTTTATATTTTGAAAATAATGCTAAAGCTTCTTCGCCGTTTGTAGCTTCGTAAATATTAAATTCCTCTCTCGTTAGATAATCTCTAATTAGCATACGTATTCTAGTTTCATCTTCAACAATAAGAATAGATTTTTTCATAATTAAGAATCCTCCCAAAAAATTTGTCATATATAATAAGAATAACATAATCTACAGATATTTAAAATTAGTAATAAGAATCACCTAGTATTAAAATTTATTATGTATTATAATTTTAAAATAGGATAATTAGCGAATTAATTAATAATAGGAGATATGAATGATAAAATTAAATTTTGATATAAAAAAGCATAATTTAGAAAATGGTCTTAAAGTTTTAACTATAAAAAAAGATACACAAATAGCAGCAATAAATATCGGAGTAAATGTAGGTGCTATGTATGAAAATATGGATGAAAAAGGTATAAGTCATTTTATAGAGCACATGCTATTTAAAGGAACAAAAAACAGAACTAACGAAGAGTTAAATGACGAACTAGAAAGTCTAGGGGGAGAGTATAACGCGTATACTGATTACGACTCAACAGTATATACTATAAGCTGCCTTGAAGAAGAAATAGAAAACGGGGTAAAACTTCTTGGAGATATGATAGTTAATTCAAATTTCCCGGAAGAAGAAATAGTAAAAGAAAGAAATGTAATTTTAGCTGAAATTAGAACTAGTAAAGATGATATAGAAGATTTAAGCTTTAAAAGAACTAATGAAGTTGCATTTAAAAAAAGTTATTTAAAATATGATGTTATAGGATTTGAAGAAAATGTCAATAATTTTACTAGGGATGATTTAGTGAAATTCTATAAAAAGTATTATGCACCAAACAATTCAGTTATAACTATAGTAACTTCTTTAGAACACGAAGAAGCTTTAAACCTTGTAGAAAGCAGTTTTTGTAATTGGAATAAAGGCTCTATAGAGAAAAAAGACATTATAAAAGAAAAAAATATCAAAACTATAAAAACTACATTTAAAAACGAAATAGAACAAAGTACTATAGTTTATCTTTATACTTTTAACGATTTAGATAAAGAAGATGAGTTACCTCTTAGAATTTTAAATAACAGAATAGGTGAAAGTTCAAACTCATTACTTTTTAAAGAAATAAGAGAAAAGAGAGGATTTGCATACGACATTTTTACTCACCTTGATATAACAAAGGACGCAAAATCTCTTTATATTTACACATCAGTTTCAGATGAAGACGTATCAGATACTAAAAAAGCTATAGATAAAGTTTTAAAAGATGTCGTAAATAAAAAAGTTGTTTTTGGTGATAAGGATTTAAATATAATGAAAAAGGTACACAAAACTGCTGTTATTGGAACGTTAGAAGATTCAGCAGACCTTTGTAATTACATCCTTCATCAAGAACTTGCAGGTGAAAATAATTTAGAGTTTGTATCAGATATGAATAAGTTAAACACTATAAAGCCAGAAAAATTATATAGTGTAGCTAAAGAGGTATTAAAAGATCCTACTATTCATATTTTAAGAAGAACATCAGGTGAAGAGGATGAATAAAATTACAAAGATAGAAGTTTGCAAGAGAAATAAAGAAAGGGTAAATATATATATAAATGAAGATTTTGCATTTGCAATGGATGCAGAATTAGTTTATAAATATAACCTAAAGGTAGATAAAGAAATTGACGTAGCTAAATTATCAGTTATTGCAAAAGACGAAGAGTTTTCAAAATGTAAAAATTCAGCACTTAAAACTATAGGAAGAAGCTATAAAACAGAAAATGAAATTAAAAAGAAACTTTTAGAAAAGGAATATAGCGAAGAGGTAGTTTTAAAAACTATTGATTTTTTAAAAGAATATAATTTTATAGATGATTATACTTTTGTAAAAATGTATATAAAAGATAGAATAGTAAATCAAGGTAAAAATAAAATTAAATATTCTCTTGTAACTAAGGGAGTAGATAAAACTTTAATAGAAAACGCCTTTTTAGAATTAGATACTACAGAAGACGAAGAGGAAAAAGCTTTTATTTTAGGTAAGAAAAAGTATGATTCTTTATCTAAAAGAGAAAGTGATAAATTAAAATTAAAAAATAAAGTTATCAGATATCTTATAGGAAGAGGATATGATTATTCAATTTCAAAAGATGTTTATAGCAAAATAACTTCTGATGACTTTTATTAAAAGGAAGTGAATTATTATTTCTAATATGTCGTATATTATATGCGGTGCTATTTTAATTATATCCGCATTAATAAGTATAAGAGAAGCTTTTAAAAGTTATGATTCAGATTATGTTATAAGTTCTTTATTAAAAAGTACGGCGTCACTTATTACGATTTTTATAGTATTTAATTTTTTTGATTACTTTAATAATGGATTTGAAGAAATTTTAGCAAACTTTAATATTTCCTCAAGACTTATTTTAGCTTGTAAATTAATAATGTTTGTATTAGTTTACTCTTTAATACAACTCACAATTTACTTAGGATTAAAATTATTAAATAGTTTACTTGGAAACGACTGGAGAAGAATTTGCGAAAAAAACAAAATTATTTTCACTCTTTCTTCAGGGATTATAGGACTTTTAAAAGGTACTATTACTCTTATAGTATTATTTTCTATTGTAGTATTTATAAATAAAAGTAACATCTTACCTAAAGAACTTAATCTTTTTCAAGATGTTAAATTATATAGAACTATAGATAGAACTATTTCAAATGATAAAGTACACGGCATTAAGAAAAACTTAGTTAGAGAAATCTCTAAAGCTACAGTAACTTATTATAATGGTGTTACTTTAGAAGATGGAGTTAAAAGTAACAAAGAAATAAACGAAACTGCTAAAAATTTAGTTCGTGGTGCAAAAACAGATAGAGAAAAAGCAAAGATTTTATATGCTTTCGTAGGAAGTAACATAAAATATGATGATAGTAAAGCAGATACCCTTATGGGAAACTCATCTAGAGAAGTAAATAACAGTGGTGCTATAGAAGCATTTAATACTAGAACAGGTGTATGTTTTGATTACGCTTGTCTTTATGTTGCTATGTGCAAAGCTGTTGGACTAAAGGTTGAACTTGTTATGGGGGATGCCTTTGATGGAAAAGAATACGTAAGTCACGCTTGGAATAGAGTTTACCTTAAAGATAAAGGCGTTTGGATAAATGTAGACCCTACATTTTATAATGCTGGAAATTATTTTGGAAACAAGGATTTTGATAAAGATCATATAAATTCAAAAATAGTTGGAGAATGGTAAAATTTAAATTAAAAACTAACTTTGTTTTAGAAAGTTAGTCTGCATATTAAAAAAGTTAGCAAAATTAATTTTGCTAACTTTTTTTCTTTTCTAAGAGTATGTCTATAGCTTTTTTGCAATCAATATCAGAATTGTTTAAAGACCATGCTATATTAAAATAAACTAATGCTTTTTTTGAATCATTTTTCATAGCATAACAATAACCTAAGTTAAAAAAGTATTTACTGTCAGATTGGATTTTTAAAGCAAGTTTAAGCATAGAAATAGCTTTATCGTATTCTTTTAATTTAATAAAGCAAACTCCAGAGTTATAGTAAGAGCAAGCTTCGTTTTCTTTGTTTGAAATAGCTTTTTCGTAATAGTCTATAGCTTTTTCATACTCTTTAGAGTTATATAAATTATTAGCTTCATTAAAATAATTCACTTAAATTTAAACCTCCAAGATTTAATTAATAAATAACGCTTAATATTTTAAGTATAAACAAATTTGTATATTATATACATAAATAGAAGTAATTATGAAGAAATCTAAAATTAATTTTAAATCTACCTTAATTTTTTAAATAGATATTGAAGAATGAGTTAAGTGATATATAATATAGAATATATTAGTTTTAAATAATTTAAGTAGGTGTAATTAAAAATGGAAAAATTTAAGATGGGGATTGATGTCGGGTCTACAACAGTTAAAATTGTAGTCTTAGATAGCAAAGATAAAGTATCTTTCAGTGACTACAGAAGGCACTATTCAGATATAAGAAATACGATTATCACCCTTATGAAAGAAGTATATGAAAAAATTGGTGATAGAGAAATTAGCGTCACTATAACAGGTTCAGGTGGGCTTTCAATGTCTAGCTGGCTAGAAGTTAAATTCGTGCAAGAAGTTATAGCTTGTACAGAAACTATAGAAAAGTTAATACCAGAAACAGATGTTGCTATAGAACTTGGTGGAGAAGATGCTAAGATTACTTATCTAGATTCAGGTATAGAACAAAGAATGAATGGAACTTGTGCTGGTGGTACAGGAGCGTTTATAGACCAAATGGCAGCATTACTTAATACTGATGCTAGTGGACTTAATGATCTTGCAAAAAATCACACAATGATATATCCGATAGCATCAAGATGTGGTGTATTTGCAAAAACTGACGTACAGCCACTTATTAACGAAGGTGCAAAAAAAGAGGATATAGCAGCTTCAGTACTTCAAGCAGTAGTTAACCAAACAATCGGTGGATTAGCTTGTGGTAAACCAATAAGAGGTAATGTAGCTCTTTTAGGAGGTCCTTTATACTTCCTATCAGAGCTTAGAGAAAGGTTTATAGAAACTTTAAATTTAAAAGAAGACCAAGTTATATTCCCAGATAACTCGCAGCTTTTTGTAGCTATGGGGGCAGCTTATCTATCAAGTGAAGAAAAACCAATATTCTTTAGTTCACTTTTAGAAAAGGTTGATTCTATTAGCGATGCAAAAGATGACGATATAGGAAGATTAGATCCTTTATTTAAAGACTCAAATGATTTTGATGCCTTTAAAGAAAGACACGATAAGGCAGCTGCTAAAAGAGCTGATATTAAAAGTGAAAGTGGGGCTGTTTTCCTTGGAATAGATGCAGGTTCTACTACTACTAAGGCTGTTCTTATTAATAAAAATTCAGAGATAATTTATGACTTTTACGGAAGTAATGAAGGTAACCCTTTAAACAAAGTTGTAGACATTATGAAAGATATTTATAGTAAGTTACCTAAAAATGCTTATATAGGAAAAGCAACAGTTACAGGTTATGGTGAATCTTTAATTAAAGCAGCTATTCACGTTGACTTAGGAGAAATTGAAACTATAGCCCACTATAAAGCAGCAGAGCATTTCTTACCAGGAGTAGATTTCATTTTAGATATCGGTGGACAAGATATGAAGTGCTTAAAAATTAAAAATGGAGTAATTGATAGTATATTACTTAATGAAGCATGTTCATCAGGTTGTGGTTCATTTATAGAGACATTTGGTAATTCTTTAGGGATGGAAGTTAGAGATTTTGCAAAAGCAGCATTAAAATCAACTGCGCCAGTTGATTTAGGTTCAAGATGTACTGTATTTATGAACTCAAAAGTAAAGCAATCTCAAAAAGAAGGTGCAACAGTTGGAGATATATCAGCTGGACTTTCATACTCAGTAATTAAAAATGCTTTATATAAAGTAATTAAACTTAGAGATGAAAAAGAGATTGGTGAAAAAGTAATAGTCCAAGGTGGAACTTTCTATAACGATGCAGTTTTAAGAAGTTTTGAAAAGGTTAGTGGAAGAGAAGCTATAAGACCAGATATAGCTGGACTTATGGGAGCTTTTGGAGCTGCGCTTATATCAAAAGAAAGATTTAAAGAGGGCGAAGAGTCAAATACTCTTAAAAAAGATGAGATAGATAGCTTCAAAATGACATCAGAATTTAGAAGATGCGGACTTTGTGGAAACAACTGTCAGCTTACTATAAATAAATTCTCTACAGATGAAGAATATATCTCAGGAAATAGATGCGAAAGAGGACTTGGACTTTCAGTTAAGAAAAATGAAACTCCAAACCTTTATAAATATAAATTTAAAAGAACATTTGGTTATGTTCCACTAAAATTAGAAGAAGCTAAAAGAGGAAGAATAGGTATTCCTAGAGTATTAAATATGTACGAAAACTACCCATTCTGGTTTACTCTTTTAACTGACTTAGGATTTAGAGTAGAATTATCACCTGTTTCATCTAAAAAGATTTATGAAAAAGGTATAGAAACTATTCCGTCAGAATCAGCTTGTTATCCAGCTAAATTAGTGCATGGACATATAACATCACTTATTGAAAAAGGAATAGATACTATTTTCTATCCTTGTATTCCATATGAGAAAAAAGAATTTGAAGATTCAAATAACCACTATAACTGTCCTATGGTAACATCATACCCAGAAGTTATAAAAAGAAATATGGATGAGATAGAAGAAAAGAATATAAAATATCTAGCACCATTTTTCTCTTTTGAAAATGATAGAGTTTTAATTAAGAGAATAGTTGAAGAATTTAAAGACTTTGGAGTTACTAAAAAAGAAGCGACTATTGCTGTAGAAAAAGCTTTCAAAGAAAGAGAAAAATATAAAGATGATTTAGAGAAAAAAGGTATGGAAGTTTTAAGATACCTTAAAGATACAGGTAAAAAAGGTGTAGTTTTAACAGGAAGACCATACCATATAGACCCAGAAATAAACCACGGTATTCCAGATGTTATAACATCATTTGGAATGGCAGTTCTTCCTGAAGATTGCGTATCTAACCTAGGAAAACTTAACAACAAACTAAGAGTAGTTGACCAATGGACATATCACGCAAGGCTTTATAGAGCAGCTGCATTTGTTCGTGATTGTGATGAACTTGAAATGGTTCAACTTAACTCATTTGGTTGTGGACTTGATGCTGTAACTACAGACCAAGTAAACGAGATTTTAAGTGAAAAGGGAAAAATATATACAGTTCTTAAAATAGATGAAGGTTCAAACCTTGGAGCTATTAAAATAAGAATAAGATCACTTAAAGCAGCTATAGAAGAAAGAGAAAGAAATGATTACAAACCAGTATATGAAGATACTTCATATCACAATCCAACCTTTACAAAAGAGATGAGAAAAAATCATACTATTTTATCTCCTCAAATGTCACCTATACATTTTGATATAGTTGAAGATGCATTAAATGCTAGTGGATACAACGTAGTAGTTTTACCAGCTAGTGATAAAGATGCAGTTGAAGAGGGATTAAAATACGTTAATAATGATGCTTGTTATCCATCTATTATAGTTATAGGTCAAATAATTAAAGCATTAAAATCAGGTGAATATGATGTAAATAATACATCTGTTATAATATCTCAAACAGGTGGAGGGTGTAGGGCTACAAACTATATAGGATTTTTAAAGCTTGCCCTTAAAAATGCCGGATTTAGTAATGTTCCTATAATTTCTTTAAATGCTGTAGGGCTTGAAAAGCAACCAGGATTTAAAATAACTCCAAAACTTATAAAGAGAGCTCTTATGGCTATGGTTTATGGGGATTTATTTATGAGGGTTTTATATAAAACTAGACCTTATGAAAAAGAAAAAGGTTCAGCTAATGCCCTTTATGAAAAATGGAGATTAAAAGCTAAAGAAAATGCTAAAAACGGAAGTAAGAGTGAGTTTAAAGCTAATGTCAGAGGAATTATAAAAGACTTTGATAACTTAGAAACTTTAGATATTAAAAAACCTATGATAGGTGTAGTTGGTGAAATATTAGTTAAATACCACCCTACTGCAAATAACGATATAGTTAATATAATCGAAAGTGAAGGAGCAGAAGCTGTAGTTCCAGATCTATTAGATTTCTTCTTCTATAGTGCATACGATAGCGAATTTAAATATAAAAAATTAGGCTTTAGTAGAGTTGAAAGAGATTTAAGTCTTCTTGCAATGAAATATATGGAAAGCTACAGAAAAACAATGAATGAAGAACTTGAAAATTCTAAGAGATTTGAAGCTCCTAAGAGGATTCAAGAACTTGGTCATTTAGCTAAAGATGTATTATCACTAGGTCACCAAACAGGTGAAGGATGGTTCTTAACAGGAGAAATGATAGAACTTATAAAAAGTGGTGCTGACAATATAGTTTGTATGCAACCTTTTGGATGTTTACCAAACCACGTAACAGGAAAAGGTATGATGAAGCCTCTTAAAAAGCTTTATCCAAAAGCAAATATAGTTGCAGTTGACTATGACCCAGGTGCTTCAGAAGTTAACCAAATAAATAGAATTAAGCTTATGCTATCAGTAGCATTTAAAAAGCTTAAAGAAGAAGAAAATAGTAATATAGAAGTTAAAGAAGCTGAGTTTGTAGATGAAGCTAATTTAAGAGAAGCTAGTATTACAAATTAATCTTCTAATATTGACAAAATAACCACTTTAATATAACATATATATACGTTAAATAATTTAATAACAAATGCTAAGAAAAAGAGGAGTAAATCTTTTATAATTTGTATTAAAAGAGAGAAGGGGATAGGTGAAAGCCCTTTATACAAGGAAGATTGAAGGTAGCTTTGGAGCAGCTTTAGTGAAATAGTAGTAGCTAAAGACGGTCTAAATTTTAGGTCGTTATATAATTTTGAGTGCTTATATAGTTTATATAAGAATAAAGGTGGTACCACGAGCTTTCGTCCTTTTTTTAGGATGAAAGCTCTTTTTTTATATACAAAAAGAGAAAAAATTTAGGAGGCGGTAAAATGTCAGATATTAAAAATATATCAACAACATACGACCCAAAAGAATTCGAAGATAGAATTTATAACAATTGGGAAGAAAAAAAGTATTTCACACCAAAAGTAGATAAAACTAAAAAACCTTTTTCAATAGTTATGCCACCACCAAACATAACTGGAAAACTTCACTTAGGTCACGCACTTGATAATACACTTCAAGATATGCTTATAAGATTTAAGAGAATGCAAGGATTTGAAGCTCTTTGGGTTCCAGGTCAAGACCACGCATCTATTGCAACAGAAGTTAAAGTTGAAAACGAACTTCTAAAAGAAGGTCTTAAGAAAAAAGAAATGGGAAGAGAAGCTTTCTTAGGAAAAGTTTGGGAGTGGACTGACGAGTACAGAGAAAGAATAAGAACTCAACTTAAAAAAATGGGTTGCTCTGCTGACTTTACAAGAGAAGCATTCACTATGGATGAAAACTTAAATAAAGCGGTAAGACACGTATTCGTTAAGTTATATAACGAAGGATTAATCTATAAAGGTAACAGAATAACAAACTGGTGTCCAAAGTGTCAAACAGCTCTTTCAGATGCTGAAATTGAATACGAAGAACAAGCAGGTCACTTCTGGCATATAAACTATCCTTTAAAAGATGGTTCAGGATTCTTAGAAATCGCAACTACAAGACCAGAAACATTACTTGGAGATACAGCAGTTGCAGTTAACCCAGAAGATCCAAGATTTAAAGATTTAATTGGGAAAACTTTAATTTTACCTTTAGTAAATAGAGAAATTCCAATAGTAGCTGATGATTATGTTTCAGTTGATTTTGGAACTGGTGCAGTTAAAATAACTCCAGCACATGACCCTAACGACTTTAAAGTAGGGGAAAGACATAACTTAGAGATAATAAGAGTTATGGATGATAAAGGTGTTATTAACGAAAAAGGTGGAAAATACCAAGGTTTAGATAGATATGAAGCTAGAAAAGCTATAGTTAAAGATTTAGAAGAGGCTGGACTTTTAGTTAAGATAAAAGACCACAGCCACAACGTAGGAACACACGATAGATGTGGAACTGTAGTAGAACCGATCGTTTCAACACAATGGTATGTAAAAATGGAAGGTTTAGCAAAACCTGCTATAGAAGTAGTTAAAAATAAAGAAACTAAATTCATACCAGAAAGATTTGATAAAACATACTTTAACTGGATGGAAAACATCCAAGACTGGTGTATTTCAAGACAATTATGGTGGGGACACAGAATACCTGTATGGTACTGTAAAGACTGTAACGAAGTAATAGTTTCAGAAACAGATGTATGTGAATGTCCTAAGTGTAAGAGCACGAACTTAGATCAAGAAACTGACGTATTAGATACTTGGTTCTCATCAGCTCTTTGGCCTTTCTCAACACTAGGTTGGCCAAACAAAACAGAAGATTTAGAATACTTCTATCCAACTAACGTTTTAGTTACAGGATACGATATAATATTCTTCTGGGTTGCAAGAATGATATTTAGTGGAATTCATAACATGGGAGAAACTCCTTTTGAGAACGTACTTATCCACGGAATAATTAGAGATTCTGAAGGAAGAAAGATGAGTAAATCTTTAGGAAACGGTGTAGACCCACTTGAAGTTATAGACACTTACGGTGCTGACGCTTTAAGATTTATGTTAGTTACAGGAAACGCTCCTGGAAACGACATAAGATACTACCCAGAAAGAGTAGAATCAGCTAGAAACTTCGCAAACAAAATCTGGAACGCTTCAAGATTTGTTATGATGAATTTAGATAGAGACGTTATGGCTAAGTATAAAGACTGCAAAGAATACAGCTTAGCAGATAAGTGGATATTATCTAAGATGAATACATTAGTAGAAGAAGTTACAGAAAATATGGATAAGTTTGAACTTGGAATAGCACTACAAAAAGTATATGACTTTATGTGGAACGAATTCTGTGACTGGTATATAGAATTAGTTAAACCAGTATTCTGGGGAGACGATGAAAAGGCTAAAGGAGTAGTATATAACGTACTATATACTGTACTTAATACAGGTCTTAAGCTTCTACACCCAGTAATGCCATTTATAACAGAAGAAATATTCACTCACTTAAACTTAGATGAAGAAACTATAACTTTATCAGCTTGGCCAGAAGCTAATTCAAATCTTCACGATGAAAAAGCTGAAGAAGATATGGAATATGTTATAGAAGCTATCAAAAACTTAAGAAACGTAAGAGCTGAGATGAATGTTGCACCATCTAGAAAAGCAAACATAATTTGCTATATTTCAGATGAAGCTAAAAATGCATTTAAAGAAGGTGCAGGTTATATGGAAAAATTAGCATCTGCACAAGAAGTAAGCTTTATAGAAGATAAAAAAGAAGTTCCAGAAAACGCTGTATCAGTAGTAGTTAAAGGTGGAGAATTATTTATGCCACTTTTAGACTTAGTTGATAAAGAAAAGGAACTAGATAGATTAGAAAAAGAACTTAAAAAATTAGAAGGCGAAATAGAAAGAATAGATAAAAAACTTAATAACGCTGGTTTCGTAGCTAAAGCACCAGAAGCTGTTGTTAATGGAGAAAAAGAAAAGCGTGCTAAATATTCTGAAATGCTTGAAGCAGTTAAAGTAAGAATTAACGCATTAGGTTAAAATATTATTACTATTTTAAATTCTTATAATATAATTTTAAAAAGGCATCCTATAAATTTTAGGGATGTCTTTTTATTGTCATAAAAATAGTATATAGTAAAGGTATATAATTAACTTAGGGATAAGGGGAAAATAAAGATGGTAATGTTTGAAGAAATTTTAAAAAGCGAAGATGTTAAAGAGTGGCAAAAAGAACTTATGAAATACGAATTTGCAGTTCAAGAAGTAAGTACTAAAATTAATATCTTAAATACTGAATTTAAAAACTTGCATGATTATAATCCGATAGAACACGTAAAAACTAGAATAAAAAAACCAAAAAGCATAATTCAAAAGCTAATAAATAAAGATATAGAACCTAATGCTAAAAATGCATCGATTCATTTAAAAGATATTGCAGGTATTAGAATTATCTGTTCTTTTGATAAGGATATTTATAGGGTATTTGAGCTTTTAACAGGGCAAAGCGATATAAAGGTACTAGAAGTTAAAGATTATATAAAGGCGCCTAAGGAAAACGGATATAGATCTCTTCACGCAATTATAAGTATACCTATATTTTTATCTACAGGAGTAGAAGAAGTTTTAGTTGAAATTCAAATAAGAACTATAGCTATGGATTTTTGGGCTAGTTTAGAACATAAAATATATTATAAATATAGAAATAAGACATTTTTAAATATTTCAGATGAATTAAAAGAATGTGCTGAGATGATTGCACTTTTAGATAAAAAGATGTTTGATATAAAAGAAGAAATAGAAAAGATAGAAAAATAAAAAGTTGAGGAAAAATCCTCAACTTTTTTTATTTTACTTTACAAGCACCGTGGTCTAAAGCTTTAATGTCCATTTCTCCAAACATAGCTTTAGCGAAATTATCTCCGTAGCATCTAGCTTCTTCTTTTTGCTCTTTAGATGCTCTGAATTTAACTTTTAAGCCAGGGGCTGCAAGTTTCATTTTTAATTCGTCTAATCTATGTTCTATTCTAGGAACAGCTTCACCGCTCCAACCGTATGAACCAAAGGCTGCTGCGTATTTTCCACCGTGAATTATAGGGTTTAAGTTAGCTAATAAAATTCTAATTGGTGGAAGTAATTCATTAACTATAGTTGGTGAACCGAATAATATACCGTCTGATTCTTCAATATCTTTTAATACATCTGAAGTTTCAGCGTGAGTTAAATCATACATCTTAACTTCTACGCTATGACTTCTTTTGATTCCTTCAGCTATACATTTAGCTAATTCTTCTGTGTATCCGTAAGCTGATACGTAAGAGATAGTAACTTTTTTGTCTCCGTTTATAGAAGGTCTAGTAGGAGTTGACCACTCTCTATAAGTATTTACAACTTCCCAAGGGTTTTCACGAAGAACAGGTCCGTGGCCTGGGCAAATCATATCTATATCTAAATCTTTTATTTTTTCAATTCCTTTTAATACGAAGTTTTTATAAGGCCCAAAAATACAATCATAGTAGTATCTTAAAGCTTCTAAATAATGTTCTTTGTTTGGAACTAAGTCATTAAAGACTTCTTCACAAGAGTAGTGACTTCCAAATGAATCGCAAGTGAATAAAACTTTTTCTTCAGGTACGTATGTGTACATTGAATCTGGCCAATGTAAAAATGGTGCTGAAATGAATTTTAAAGTTTTATTTCCAAGTGATAAAGTATCGCCATCTTTTGCAACGATGTGGTCAAAGTCTCTATTTAAGATTTCTTTTAAGAAATTAATAGCTTGCATTGAACCAACTACCTTAGCATTTGGAGCGATATCTAAGATTTTACCAACTGATCCTGCATGGTCTGGTTCAGTGTGGTCTACAACGATATAATCAATTTTAGAAATATCTATATCTAAAGTTTCTAAAGTTTTTAAATACTCATCAAAACATTTTTCTTTAACTGTTTCAAATAGAGCGATCTTTTCGCTTCCTTTAACAACATATGAATTGTAAGTAGTTCCGTATGGAGTATACATTATTATATCGAATACTCTAAGACCTGGATCTAAAGCACCTACCCAGTAGATGTCTTTTTTTATTTCTACGTTTCTCATAATTAAACACCTCTTATTATTAAATAATCAACTTCAATGGATATTTTCTATCCATTACTATAGTTATGATAACAAATTTCAACATCTAAGTAAATAATATTAATAAAAGTTTTCAATAAGTTATCATTGTAGTATAGTTTTATTATAAGCTTTTACAATAGAAATATTTATGATTATATTGTAAATAAATGCTAAAGAATAAATGAATATATAATATTGGGGGATTCAGAATGAATTATTTAGACGCGATGAATTACATAAAAAAGATTGGAAATTTTGGATCAAATTATGGACTTGAAAGAACGAAAAGATTATTAGAACATTTAGGTAGTCCTGAAAAAGATTTGAATATAGTACATATTGCAGGAACTAACGGAAAAGGTTCTACAACATCTATAACTACAAGCTTACTTATGGCAGAAGGTTTTAAAGTTGGGATGTACACATCTCCATTTTTAGAGGAATTCGAAGAAAGAATTCAGATAAACAAAAAAAACATTCCAAAAGAAGACTTAGCTAAATATGTATCTATAATAAAAGGGGCTGTAGAAAAGGTAATTAAAGAAGGGTATAATCACCCAACAGAGTTTGAAATAATAACTTGCCTTATGTTTAAATACTTTAAAGATAATAATGTTGATTATGCAGTAGTTGAAGTTGGACTTGGTGGAAGATTAGATTCTACAAATGTTATAGTTCCAAAGGTCTCTGCATTAGCTTCAATTAGCTTAGACCACACAAACCTATTAGGGAATACTATTTCTGAAATAGCAAAGGAAAAGTGCGGGATTATAAAAGAAAATATTAGTGTGATTTCTTATCCTCAAAAGGAAGAAGCTAAAGAAATTATAGAAGAGATAGCTAAAGAAAAGCATTCACCTTTAAAATTTATAGATAAAAATGATTCTGAATTTATAGAAGTTATAGATGAAGATAATATTTATCAAAAGGTTAAGTATAAAATAGATAAAAAAGAGTATATTGTAAATTTAAAATTACTTGGAGAACATCAAATATTAAATGGATTATTAGCTTTAAATATAGTGAACGAATTAAGTAAACTAGATGGATTTAAATTAAATCATATTGAAGAAGGTTTTAAAAATGCAACTTGGAACGGAAGACTTGAAGTTTTAAGTAAGGAACCATTAATAGTTATTGACGGTGCACACAACTTAGACGGTATAGAAGCACTTGTAAAAAATGTTAAGAAATACTTTAAATATGATAAACTATATTTATTAATAGGAATTTTAGCGGATAAAGATGTTAAACATATGCTAAAAAAAATAATACCTTTAAGTTATGAAGTAGTTTGCCTT
>NZ_JAMDLQ010000039.1:0-102163 GCF_024705715.1 Clostridium sp. LY3-2 | reverse complement strand
CAAAAGGAGACACAGGGGCAACAGGTCCACAAGGATTAACAGGAGCACAAGGTCCACAAGGTGAAAATGGAGAAACAGGACCACAAGGACCAGTAGGGCCAAAAGGAGATACAGGATCTACAGGACCAAAGGGAGATACAGGAGAAACAGGGCCACAAGGACCGGTAGGACCACAAGGGCCAGCAGGACCACAAGGAGCACAGGGGCTTACAGGACTTACAGGACCACAAGGACCAGTAGGGCCAAAAGGTGATACAGGAGAGGCTGGTCAAAGAGGAGATACAGGACTTACAGGACCACAAGGACCAGTAGGGCCACAAGGGCCAGCAGGACCACAAGGACCACAAGGATTAACAGGGGAGCAAGGTCCAAAGGGAGATACAGGATCTACAGGTCCACAAGGGTTAACAGGAGCACAAGGACCACAAGGACTAACAGGAGCTCAAGGACCACAAGGAGACCCAGGAGTTCAAGGACCAAAGGGAGATACAGGTGATGTAGGACCACAAGGACCGGTAGGACCACAGGGAACACAAGGAGCAACAGGACCACAAGGACCTATAGGGCCAGCAGGGCCAACAGGAATGACAGGACCACAAGGACCAGCAGGACCACAAGGGCCTCCAGGTTGTTGTGGTAGTGGAGAACAAGGGCCTCCAGGACCACAAGGACCAGCAGGACCAGCTGGAGCAGCAGGACCACAAGGATTACCAGGTGGAAATATATGTCCTTGCGAAATTTCTTTAAGTAAAGTTGCTCAATTAATTTTAGATCAAAAAATTCCTATCACAGTAAATGTTGATAGCGGATCAGTTACAAATATTCCAGATGCAACTGCTAAAACAGTAACAGGTATAAGTCATGGAACAGTATACTTTGAAAATAATGTTATAGTTCCTATCTGTAATGTTGAAAGTTATAATATTGAATTTGCAACAGTGACTGCTAGAGATGCATTTTTAGAGAGCGTAGAGATTGTTCTAGATTATACTTTATGTTGCTGCTGTGGATGCCCTGATACTTGCAATGTAAATCAATACGGTGAATGCATTCCTACAGGAAATATTAAGTGTGATTACAAATATCAAAGCATCGGAACTTGCAAAGCTACAGGATGTGATTGTGATGATGATAAAACAACAGGTTGTTGCTCATTTACAGGTCAGTTAATTGATGTTTGTCAATATGTAAGTAATGGATCAGATAGATTAAGATATATCTTTAATGAACAAAAATTGTTAGGTAGGGTTGTAGATACTTTATCAACATCTGTTCAAGATTTTATAACAACAGGAGATCCTATTTATATAGGACCTACTGGATTATCAACAGTTGTTTTATATTATGGAAATAATGTAAGAGTATTATGCTTAAATTCAGTAACATCAATGAGTTTTAAAACTGCTCCTTAGAAATAAGGGTATAACTAAGTTTTAGATTTAGTTATAATTTAAAAAAGACCCTAGAGATTTACATCTGTAGGGTCTAATTATATTTAAAAATAAATTTTATCTGCTATGTCTATTTTTAATGTGTTTCCACTTTTTGTTAAATTTATCTTGTTTTCTTTTTTTAAATAGTAAGTAAATAATTAAAGATATTACTACTAAAGAGATAAAAGAAATAATTAAAGTTTTAGCATTTCTAGAACTGAAATCTTTAACCTTGTCTAAGGTATCAACATCCCTATATTCAGCGCTTACTAAATCTATTGTTTTAATCTTTTTTCCGTCTATGTAAAGATCTGCTGTAGTAACTTTTTCGCCTTTTAAATAAGATTTACTTTTAAAATTATCTGGAAGAGTATATTTTAATTCTTTAGATAATTTATTAACTTCGTTTTTAGGAACAGAGTCATAAACATCTTCTGAAACTGTTAAAGGGAAAGTTTCATCATTAGAAATTTTAACATTTTCAACTATTTCGCCTTTTTTATATATATCTACATTAGAAAAATTATCAAATCCATAGTCTAAAAGTTTTGCCATATCTTTAAAGTTCTTGTCTTTATCTTCTGCTTTCATAAAGGCTGCAACTAATCTTCTTCCGTCTTTTTCACCAGAAATTACAAAGGTATGTCTTGAAACATCAGTATAGCCACTCTTTCCTGCTAAAGCGTATTTGTAATAATATTTAGAATTAGGATTTATAAGGTGGTTATGGTTGTTACACCATCTTTTATAACCGTCTAAATTACTTTTTGGAAGTTCTACTGAAATTAACCTAGAGATTCTAACAAAGTTTGGGTCTTTTATAGCTTCTTTAAGTATTAGCGCCATATCGTGTGCTGTAGAGGTATGCTTTGGATTTGGAAGTCCACTTGCATTTACAAAATTACTATTGTTTGCACCTATTGATTTAGCCTTTTCGTTCATAAGGCGAGTAAAATTCTCCTCGCTTCCAGCTACATGTTCTGCAAGGGCTAAAGCACAGTCATTACCAGATTCTAAAAGAAGACCTGTTAAAAGAGTTTCTACTGTGAATTTTTCACCTTCTTTTAAGCCTATAGAACTACCGTCAGCAAAGGGCGGATTTTTACCTACAGTTACAACGTCAGATAGTTTTGTGTTTTCAAGTACTACTAAAGCGGTTAAAACTTTTGTTGTAGATGCTGGAAAATGTTTATCTTCACCTTTTTTAGAATAAAGTATATCTCCTGTATCAGCATCAATAAGTATAGCTGATTCAGCGTTTATCTTAGGCGGTTTTTCTTCTGCACTTGCACTAATTGCAAAAATATTAGTGAAGATAAAAAGAAATGTCATTAGTTTTAAGGTCTTAAAAAATAAGTTCTTCATGTCTATCTCCCAAAAATTTAAGTTTATTTTTTAATATTAACAAACTTTTAAATACTTTTCCACATTTTAAGCATAATTTTGCATAAAAGTGAGAATAATTAATAAAAAAATTAAAAAGGGGAATAACTATGCATAAAAATAAAAAATTGATAGGTATAATTGCCATTTTGTTAATACTTGGAGTTGTTTTTGGGGCTTTGTATTACCGAGATAAAAAGAGTTTTGAAGGGGTAAGTAGTAGTGAAGAAATCTTTGTAGAAGAGAAGAAAGATGAAAGTAAAAAGGTAGATTCTAAGGAAGACTCGAGCGAAGAAAAGATAGAACTTAAAGATAAAAGCCTTGCAGTTCATATTGATGGAGAAATTAAAAATCCTGGGGTATATAAAATGCAAGCTGATAGTATTTTAGAAGATTTAGTAAAGACTGCTGGAGGCTTTACTAATAGTGCTGATACTTTAAGTGTAAATTTAGCAGAACTTTTAAAAGATAATCAAAAAATAATAATTCCAAAAGAATTATCAAAAAAAGAAAAAGAAGAGCTTTTAAAATCTAATGGAAATAGTATAGAGACTAAAGGTGCTACGCCGCAAAATTCAAATAGTGAAGATAAAAAAATTAACATAAACACAGCAACAGCAGAAGAACTGGATGCTTTGCCTGGGGTAGGCCCTTCAAGAGCGAATGATATTATAGCGTATAGGGATTCAAACGGAGGTTTTAGTAGTATTGAAGATTTAAAAAACGTAAGTGGGATAGGCGATAAAACTTTTGAAAAGCTTAAAGATTCTATTTGTAATTAATTTGTTTTGAGTTTTATAATACTTATTGTAAAATAGAGATAGAACCTTATGCACCGAGAAAGGATGGTAAGTAAGTATGGTAAAATTAACAAGTTATGCTAAAACGGCTGGTTGAGCAGCTAAAATAGAGCCGGGGGCTCTTTCAGATATATTAAATAGTATACCTAAGATGGTAGATTCTAATCTATTAGTAGGTATAGATACCTCAGATGATGGGGCAGTATATAAATTAAGTGATGATATAGCACTTATTCAAACTTTAGACTTTTTCACGCCTGTAGTTGATGATCCTTATATCTTCGGTCAAATAGCTGCAGCAAATTCTCTAAGTGATGTTTATGCAATGGGAGGAATTCCAAAGGTTGCATTAAATATAGTATGTTTCCCTAATTGTTTAGATAGAAGTATACTTGGAGAAATACTTAGAGGCGGCGCTGATAAAGTATTAGAATCAGGGGCTGTAGTTATCGGAGGACATTCAGTTCAAGATGATGAACCAAAATACGGTCTTTCAGTATCAGGAGTAGTTCACCCTGAAAAAATATTAAAAAACTGTGGTTCTAAAAAAGATGACGTATTAATTATTACAAAGCCTTTAGGAGTTGGAATTATTAATACTGCAAACAAAGGTGAAATGGCTTCTAAAGAGGCTATGGATGAAGCTGTTAAGTGGATGAAAATGCTTAATAAATACGCAGGTGAAATAATTATTAAGTATGATATAACAGCTTGTACTGATATTACTGGATTTGGACTTATGGGACACTTAAACGAAATGGCAGAAGGTTCAAATGTAACTTTTGAAATATTTAAAGATAGTATACCTTATATAAAAGAAGCTAAAGAGTACGCAAATATGGGCTTAGTACCAGCTGGCGCATATCAAAATAAAGCTTACATAAAAGATATATATAAGTTAGAAGAAGTAGAAAGTTATTTAGAGGATATTTTATTTGATCCTCAAACATCAGGTGGTCTCGTAGTTTCATGTAGCGAAAAAGTAGCGAGCGAAATGCTTAAAGAGTTTAGAGAAAAAGATGTTAAGGCTTGGGTTATAGGAAAAGTTAAGGAAAAAGAAGACTTTAATTTAATCGTTAAATAGCCTTAGGGAGGAGTTTTATGGAACTATTAAGAAAGTTACCTAAGATTAATGAACTTTTAGAAGAAGATATAGTTAAATCTTATTTAAAGGTATATTCTAGGGATATAGTAGTTGAAAAGCTTAGACTCTCCATAGACATTTTAAGAAAAAGAATTTTGAAAATGGAGGATATGTCCTCCATTTTTTCTTTAAAAGAGGAGAGTCTTAAGATTTTTAAAGATAATATAGACCTTTTAGATAAGAAAAATTTAAAAAGAGTAGTAAATGGTACTGGGATTGTTATTCATACAAACCTTGGAAGGTCATTATTATCTAGTAGTAGCCTAGAGGCTATTATTGATGTATCTAAATATTATTCAAACCTAGAATTTAACTTAAAAGAAGGAAAAAGAGGAAGTAGATACGATTCTGTTATAGAGGAATTAAAATATCTAACTTCAGCTGAAGATGCCTTAGTTGTAAATAATAATGCTTCGGCAGTACTTTTAGTTTTAAGTGCATTAGCTAAAGGAAAAGAAGCTATTATTTCAAGAGGTGAGTTAGTTGAAATAGGAGGTTCTTTTAGAATACCTGATATTTTAGAATTAAGCGGAGGTATTTTAAAAGAAGTTGGAACTACAAATAGAACACATATTTTTGATTATGAAAACGCAATAAATGAAAATACAGGTATTATTTTAAAAGTACATACTTCAAATTATAGAGTTTTAGGTTTTACAAAAGAAGTTAAATCAGATGTATTAAGTGAAATTTCTAGAAAAAATAATATCCCCCTTGTTGAAGATTTAGGGAGTGGTCTTATAGATAAGTTAAATATTCCTAAAATAGAAGAAGAAAAGACTGTAAAGGAATGTATAAATAGTGGAGTTAATATTGTTACATTTAGTGGAGATAAGCTTTTAGGTGGCCCTCAATGCGGAATTATCGTAGGAGATAAAAGATATATAGAAAAAATTAAAAAGCATCAATTAAACAGAGCTTTAAGAGTAGATAAATTCACTTTAGCTTCATTAGAAGCAACCTTAAAAGAATATATAAAAGGAAATTATAAAAATATTCCTACTATAAACCTTTTAGAATTACCTTTAGAAGAAATAGAAAAAAAAGCAGATAAGTTAAAAGATATATTAGAAAATTTAAACTTAGATTTAAAAATTTCTAAATCTTTAGAAAAATCTTTAGTCGGAGGGGGTTCTCTTCCAACACTAGAGTTAGAAACTTTTGTTTTAAAGATAAGAAGTGAAAAAATAAAAGAACACGAAATAGATGAATTGCTTAGAAGAGAAGATATACCAGTAATTGGAAGAGTTTCTAAGGGAGATTTTATAATAGATTTAAGGTGCATTTTAGAAGATGATTACAAAGTTATAGAAAAAGCATTTAAAAACATAGGAGAAACATTATGAAAACACTTATAGTTGGAACTTGCGGGCATATAGACCACGGCAAAACTTCACTTATAAAAGCTTTAACTGGAGTAGATGCAGATAGATTAAAAGAAGAAAAGGCACGTGGAATCACTATAGATTTAGGTTATGCAGATTATATTTTGCCTTCAAAAAACAGAGTAGCCTTTGTTGACGTTCCAGGTCATGAAAAGTTTGTTAAAAATATGATAGCTGGAATAACTGGCGTTAGTTTAGCTATGATTATAATTTCAGCAGAGGATGGAATTATGCCACAAACAATAGAACATTTTGGAATAATTAAAGGGTTAGCTATAGAAAAATGCGTAGTGGTTATAACAAAGTGTGATAAATCAAACGATGAAGTTATAGAACTTATCTACGAAGAAGTTAAAGAACTTTTAAAAGGAAGCCCTTTTGAAAATTCTAAAATAATAAAAACATCAGCTAAAACTAAAGAAGGAATAAAAGATTTAATAGATTATTTTGAAGAAGAGATAAAATCATCTAAATCAGAACTAGATGAAGATGTTTTTAGAATGAATATAGATAGAGTCTTTACTATAAATGGTGCTGGAACTGTAGTAACAGGAACTATTATAGAAGGGGAAGTAAATTTAGGAGATAACTTATTTTTATACCCTGAAAATATAGAAGTAAAGGCAAGAGGAATACAAGGGTATGGTGAAAACACTAAAAAGTTAACTAAAGGAAACAGGTGCGCAATCAATTTAAGCGGAGTCTCAAAAGAAGAGATAAAAAGAGGGGATGTTTTAAGCTTAGATAAAAATTTAAAAACATCTTTTATTGTAGATTGCAAGTTAAACATTGATGACTCTTTAGATAAAAAGATTAAAGACAGGCAAAGAGTTCGTTTTTACGTAGGAACTAAAGAAGTAATAGGAAGAATTCATTTATTAAATGATGACTACATTCAAGTAAGATTAGAAGAAGAAATAATATCTAAAAAGGGTGATAACTACTATATAAGAAATTTTTCGCCTATTTATAATATTGGCGGTGGAAAAATAATAGAGCCTAATGCTAAAAAGGCAAAGGGAGATAAAGAAAAGTATTTAGATTCTCTAAAATTAAAGGAAAAAGGCTCATTAGAAGAGAATATTTTAAAAGAATTATTAGATATTGAATTTCTATTTAAAGAAGATTTAATTAAAAAATTTAATTCAAAAGAAGAGATAGAAAAAGCTTTAGAAAAATTAGTTCATAAAGATTTAGTAGTTATATTAAGTAAAAGTAATAAAAATATTATATTTAGCAGGAAAAGATTAGATAAAATAGAAAGTGAAGCCTTTAGTATAATAAAGGAATATCATAAAAAGAATCCTTTAGACAAAGGTATATCTAAAGAGGAACTTAGAAAAAAGTTAACTAAAAAAGAAATAAACAAAAATGATTTTAATATTTTTATAGATTATTTAAGTGAAAATTTAATAGAATCTTCAAGTGGTATAATTTATTTAAAAGACTTTAAAAAGAGACTTAGCTTAAATCAAAAGAATTTTAAAAAAGAGTTATTAGAAGAACTAGATAAAGGGTTTGTACCTTTAAATTTGAATGAGTTATATACTAAGCATAATATAAAAGAAGAGGATAAAAATAAATTATTAAATTACTTAAATGAAGAGAATGAATTAATATTATTAAACGACGGTGTTATACTAAGTAAAGATACTTTTAATTTTGGAATAGATGAAATATACAAACACTTTAGGAAAAATAAAACATTATCACTAGGTGAATGCAGAGATATCTTAAAAACAAATAGAAAAATTGCCTTATCTTTTTTAGAAGAACTAGATAATAGAAAGATAACAAAGAGAGGCGAAAAAGACAGAGTTTTGTTGTAAGGAAGGCTATTTAGGTGATATAATTAGGAAAGAAATTTAAAGGATAAAATCAGGAGGGGTATAAATGTTTAAAAAATTAGTAGGTCTTGGAGTGACTTCAATTATTGCATTTTCTTTAGTAGGATGCGGAAGTGGGGATGAAGCAAACGAAAAGTCAAAAGAACAGGTTAATAACGCTAAGGCACAAGAATTTAATATCAATCAAGATAAATTTACAAACCTTAAAGGTGATTGGATAAAAGATTTCACAAAAGAAGATTTCGATAAAACAGGTAATGATTTAATTAAAAAAGTTAAAGAGCAATCTGAAGCCTTTGGATTAAAGGTAGAAGAAAGTGATAAAGTTGATACTGTAGTTGGTCAAACTGCTAAAGTTAAGTCAGTATATTTAGATAATAAAAATCCAGAGGATAATAAACTTGAAAGTATGCAATTTGAAGAGCAAGTTTTAGGAGAGTCAGGAGAATCAGGTAGATTCGAAATGAAACTTTCATTAAAATTCAATGGAGAGAAAGCTTTAAAAGAAGGAAAGTTCAACTTAGGGGATACTAGCTTACCTAAATATGCTGAAATAATGACAGGTGTAAAAGATAGAAACTATGGTAAAATAAACGATGAAATTTTAAAAATAGTTAAAAGCGACAAAAAAGAAGGCGTTTTTGAAGATGATATAAATGGTTTAGTTGAAGAATTTGCAGTTAGTAAAGAATACATAGTATATACTCTATCAACTAAAGAATATAAGTTTGTTCAGGGAAATAGTAATGGAATTTAACTTTAAAATTTAGGAGGATTAAGATGAGCAACAAAGAAGAAATAGAAAACGTAAAAGACGAAGTAAAAGAAGATGTAGTGGTTGTAGAAGAAACTACAAACGAAGATATAGATTCTTTTTTAGAAGATGAAGAAATAAAAGAAGAATCAAAAGAAATTAATAACGAATTACAAACTTTAGAAAACGAAAAGTTTGTAGAAGTAGATAATAATCCATCATTTTTCAAAAAACTATTTGCAAATCTTTTAGATCAAGCGTTAGTTTTAGGAGTATCTGCTATATTCTTATTAGTATTTGATTTTGTAATTGGATTCTTTGGATTTATGGTTGTAAATCCTTCACCAGTACTACTTATAATATATGTAATATTTAACGTATTATATTATCCTTTAATCGAAAGAAAAGGGAATAGAAGTGTAGGAAAAAGAATTTTATCAATAAGATAGGATAAAATAGATTAAGGTGGACGTAAAACTCCACCTAAATTTTTGTAAAAATATTATTTAAAGAGGAGTAAAAAATGGGCAAAAGAAGAGGAAGAATGCAAGAAATATAAGTAAAGATAGAAAAAACTGAATTTCCATCAGTAGGTATATCTAGTTATAACGACAGAAAGGTTTATGTAAAAAATACTTTTCCAGGTCAAACTATAAAAGGTAGAGTTAAGAAAAGAAGAGAAGGTTATTTAGAACTAAAGCTTCAAGAAGTTTTAGAAAAAGCACCATACGAAATAGAAGCTAAATGCCCTCACTTTGGAGTTTGTGGAGGTTGCTCATCACAAAACTTAACTTACGATAAGCAATTAGAACTTTTAGGAGAAGAGGTTAAAACTCTTTTTGAAGATGCATCTGTAACTACAGGAACTTATGAAGGCGTAACAGGAAGCGTAGATCAATTCGAATACAGAAACAAAATGGAATTTACCTTTGGTGATGAATTTAAAGGTGGAGAACTTTGCCTTGGAATGCATATGAAAAACCAAAGTTTTGGAATCTTAACAGTAGATAATTGTAAAATAGTCGATGAAGATTTTAGAAAAGTTATAAAAGCAACTGTAGATTTCTTTAAAGATAAAGACCTTCCTTACTATAGAGTAATGAAAAGAGAAGGGTTTTTAAGACATCTAGTAGTTAGAAAAGCTAAAAACACAGGGGAATTACTTGTTAATTTAGTTACTACAACGCAAAATGATTTCGATGTAAATCTTTATGCTGAAGTTATAAAAAACTTAGAGTTTGATGGTACTTTAACATCAATTCTTCACACTGAAAATGACTCACTATCAGATGCGGTTATTCCAGAAAAGGTTAACCTTTTATTTGGAAGAGATTATATAGTAGAAAATCTTTTAGGATTAAAATTTAAAATCTCACCATTTTCATTCTTCCAAACTAACACAAAAGGTGCTGAAAGCCTTTATAGTATAGTTAGAGACTATATGGGAGATTCAGAAAATAAAGTAGTATTTGACCTTTACTGCGGAACTGGAACTATAGGTCAAATAGTTGCACCTAAAGCTAAAAAAGTTGTAGGGATAGAGCTTATAGAAGAGGCTGTTGAAGCTGCAAAAGAGAATGCTAAGTTTAACGGCCTTAGTAACTGCGAATTTATAGCAGGCGACGTAGCAGAAACTATAAAGCACGTAAAAGATAAGCCAGATATAATTATACTAGACCCTCCTAGAAGCGGAGTGCACCCTAAAGCATTAGAATACGTAATTAAATTTGATGCAAAAGAAATAGTATACGTATCTTGTAACCCTAAAACTTTAGTTACAGACCTTAAAGTCCTAGTAGAAAATGGCTACGAAATAATAAAAACTAGAGTTAAAGACATGTTCCCAAATACTCCACATGGTGAAACTGTGGTTAAGCTAATCAAAAAATAGTACTTAATTTAAAAAATTGTAAAGATAATTTTAAAAGGTTCTTCCACCATTTTATATATAATGGGGAAGAACCTTTTCGGTTTAGGATATGTATAAAAATAAAAAGTATATTTTTTATTTTTATAAAACCTAAGTATAGATATGGAGATTGTCTAAGTAATGCCATTTAGGGAATCTTATTTGTAATTTAGGGATAATGAGAAAAATAAATGGATATATATGCTAAAATATTTATAATAATTTAAGAAAATTCAAAAAATTAGATTCGGATATTCTATATTTACATAAGAAAAGGGAGGATGATGAACGTGGAGAGGTATATTGAGAGTAAAGAGAGGTATGAGGCACTTTATAGCGACTTCAAATATGAGAATCTATATTTAGTTTATCAACCTAAGGTAAAAAATATAACAGGAGAGCTTGTAGGGCTTGAAGCTTTAATACGGATAAAAGGTAAGGAAAAAATAAGTATAGAAAAGTACATTAGAAATTTAGAGGAAGAAAAGCTTATACACGTTATAGATTATTTTGTATTTGAAAAGGTTATAGGTGTTATAAAAGAACGTAGAAATAGAGGTAGACCAGGAGTTTGTATATCAATTAATATGTGTACAGGAACTTTGTTAAGAGATGATTTTGAAGAGTTTATTAGTAATGGAGTAAAAGAAATAGATTTAAATAAAGAATTAGAAATAGAAATAACAGAAAGAAATATCCCCTTAGAAAAAATTAAAGAGATAAATAAAAGAATAAAGTTTCTAAAAGAAAAAAATATAAGAGTAGCCATAGATGATTTTGGTATAGGGAATTCTAATATAAGTCTTTTGATAGAGGCAGATATAGATACATTAAAATTAGATAAGTCATTAATTAGAAATATAATACATAGTAATAAAAGCAAAAACATATTAAAATATATATTTAATATGTGTAAAACTATAAATGTTGATGTTATAGTTGAGGGCGTTGAGAGAAAAGAAGAATTAGAGGCCTTAGTAGAAATCGGAGGAGAATTTTCTCAAGGGTACTATTTTTCAAAGCCATTATTATTAGAAAGAATATCTAATAAATATTATATTTAAATCTTAATAGATGAGAAGCAGCAAGATTTGTACTATTAACAAAAAAGGGGAAGGCATATATTATGAAAATCTTAATATGTGATGACGAAAGGGATATGATAGATAAATATAAAATACGGCTTGAAGAGATAGGTAAAAAATTTAGCGTTAAGATAGAAACACTTTATTATGCTAGTGGAGAGTTTATGCTAATTAGTAGAGAAGAGTGGATAAACCAAGTATCTATAATCTATTTAGATATTCAAATTAATTCTTTAAGTGGAATAGATTTAGCAAAGAGAATAAGAGATCTCGGTTATGATGGAGAGATTGTTTTTTTTGCTAGATCTAAGAATTTTGCATATGAAGCGTATGAAGTATTTCCAACTAGTTATATTTTAAAAAATCAGCTATATGATGAAAGTTTTGAAAAAATATTTTATAAGTGCTTAACTAATATTGAAAAGCAAGACGAAGAAAACTTCATATTAAAGTATGGTCAAGGAAGTGTAATAATTCCTTTAAAAGATATAAATTATTTTGAAATAAATAAAAAATTAGTTACATTAAATTATCTAGATAATAAGATGGAAACCTTTTACTCAAACTTAAATACATTAGAGGAAAAATTAAAAAGAAAGGGGTTTTTAAGAATACATAGATCATATTTAGTTAACACTGATAAAATATATAAGTTTACAGGTAATAATATTACATTAAATTGCGGTATTAATATACCGATTGGAAGGACATACATAAAAAAAGTAAGTTTAGTTTTAAATAAATTATTTAATCTCTAAATATAAGTTTATCTTTAAAAGATAAACTTTTTTTAGTATTAATATTAAAATTTGGTAAAAATATTTTTAAATTTAAATTATAACATAATAATTAGTTCAAAAAATCCTTTAAATTTCTATATGTGTGAACATTTATTGTATAATATCATAAAACTTTGACATATTAATCTCACTTATTTAATATTAAAGTTATATGAAAAAAAGAATTAAATAATAATCTTTAAAAATTAATACAAGGCTTAAGTGATATTAATGTTGTAAAAGGGAAGGATGGGGTTAATATTATTAATTTTACTAATTTAGACGAGTTTAAGAATTTCACAAAAACTGTAAGGAAAATTTACAGTGGAATTCGTGTTATAGACAGTAATTTTAATTGCATCATAGGGGATAAAGAATTTAAAGGATTGAAATGCTATGAAATATGGGAACAAGGTAAAAAGTGTGATATCTGCATTTACGATAAGGCTTTAAAGGACGAAAAGCCTGTAATAAAAGTAGTAAATTTTAATGAAGATACATACGTGATAAAAGCAGTGGCAGTAAAGATAGGTGCTTTAAAGTATGTAGTTGAATTTATAGATAAAATAGGAAATAGACTTTATTATGAATCAAAATATTCAGAGTCTAAAGGAAAGTCATATATGATTCAAGTTGATAATAGCTTAAAAGGGATAGTCTTAGATGGGCTTACAGGATTATATAATAGAAAGTACATAGATACAAGGCTTAAAAGTGACATAGAAGATTCATTTGAATATAATGAACCTTTAAGTATATTGATGATAGATATTGACTTTTTCAAAAAAGTCAATGATACATACGGGCATGTAATAGGGGATAAAATCTTAAAGAGATTTGCAAAAATCTTAGAAGAAAACTTTAAGGATACTAATAATAGTTGGATAGGAAGATATGGAGGGGAAGAATTTATTTCAATAATTCCAAATGGATCTAAAGCCTATTCAAAAAAAATAGCAGAAGACTTAAGAAAAGAGATAGAAAAAGAAGAGTTTAAAGTTAAAGAAAATATTATTAAGATAACTTGCTCTATAGGAATATATACTATGGAAAAAGAAAAACTAGAAATAGATGAACTTATAGAAAGAGCTGATTTAAAACTTTATATGGCAAAAGAACTTGGTAGAAATAGAGTGAAATAAAGTGGGATATCCACTTTGTTTTTTTTATGTTTGATTTTCTAGATTTATAATTTAAATATATGATTAATTATAATTGTATAAAATAATTTCTATAAAATATAAATTATTATTAAAAAAAAGTAAAAAATAGTGTATTATAGAAAATGTAATTATAAATATATGAAAAGGGGACAATAAAAATGAAAAATTTCAAAAAGATAGTGGCATTATTTTTTTCAATGACGCTTATTATTACTGCATTTGTCGGATGTAAAGATTCAAAGCAAAATATTATTAATGAAACTACGAAAAAAGATAGTTACAATAATGATTATTTTGTAAATATTGAATGGGTAGCAAAAAATGCAAATAACGAGAATGTTGTAATAATAGATGGCAGAGATAATAAAAAATATGAAAAAGGCCACATCCCAGGTGCTATTAATGTAGCTTGGCAAAGTTTAGCAAATATTAAAGGAAAAGCAGGAGATAAAAACTGGGGAGTTGCATTACCTAAAGAGGAACTTTCACAAAAACTTGGAGAACTTGGTATAGATAAAAAGTCACAAGTTGTAGTTTACGCTGATAAAGATGGTTGGGGTGAAGATGGAAGAATCGTTTGGGAATTAAAAACTGCAGGAATAAATGCAAAGATGTTAGATGGTGGTTTTGATCTTTGGACTAAAGAAAATAAAGAAATAACTACAGAAGTTCCTGTTATAATTTCAAAGAAACTAGAAATCGAAGAGATAGATTCAAAAACTACTATAACAACAGAAGATTTACGTAATAATATGGATAAATATACTATAGTAGATTCTAGAGCAAAAGATGAATATGAAGGTGCAACTAAGTTTGGAGAAGCTAAAGGCGGACACATAAAAGGTGCTATATCTATTCCATTTAACGAAGTTTATAACGAAGATGGAACTATAAAATCTAAAGAAGAACTTTTAAAGATATTTGAAAGTAAAGGTCTTAAAAAGGATAAAGAAATAGTTACTTATTGCACAGCTGGGATTAGATCAGCTCACGAAGCATTAATATTAAATATGCTAGGATTTAAAGCAAAAAATTATGACGCATCATTTTACGAATGGGCAACTACATATCCAGACCTTATTGTAAAGTAATTTTAAAATCTATCTTATAATTTATAAGATAGATTTTTTATTTAGTGATATAATTTAAAAAATGGAGGAAAGATATGAGTAAGAAAAAATCGTTTTTAATAAAAATAATAGCTTTAATTCTAATAATTCTTATATATATGTTTGTAAAGCCTGTTAATAGATTTGTAAATCAAATGGTATTTTATTTAAGTAGTATGAATTTAGATATGTTAAAGGAATATATTTTATCCTTTGGACCTATAGCCCCATTGGTATCTTTTGCACTTATGATACTACAATCAATAGTTGCACCTATCCCAGCATTTTTAATTACATTAAGTAATGCAGCTATATTTGGCTTTGTTTATGGCGCAGCTTTATCTTGGGTAAGTTCTATGGTTGGGGCTTCTTTATGCTTTTATATAGCTAGAAGCTTAGGAAGAGATGCTGTTTTAAAATTAAACGGAAAGTCTGCTTTTACTAGTATAGAAGGCTTTTTCGAAAAGTACGGAAAGCATACTATATTAATTGCAAGGCTCTTACCCTTTATTTCATTTGATTTAGTAAGTTATGCAGCAGGACTTACTTCTATGAGTTTTATATCTTTCTTTATAGCAACAGGGATAGGTCAGCTTCCTGCAACTATAGTTTATTCATACGTTGGTGGAATGTTAACTGGAGGTGCTAAACTCCTTATGACAGCACTTTTAATTTTATTTGCACTTAGCATTGCTATTTATGTTTTAAAGAAAGTTTATGATGAAAAAAGAGGTTCAAATGAGAAAGGTTTTAGATAATTTTGAAAAATGTATAAACTGCAATAGATGTTATAAAGTATGTCCTATGATGAAAGAATTTAGTGATTCACCAAAGGATTTAATGAGTGATATATTAAATTCTAAAATAAATATTAAAGATGCTTCTTACTCTTGCATGCTTTGCAATAGTTGCACTGAAGTTTGCATAAAAGATTTAGATTTAAAAGATATGTTTTTAAGTCTTAGAGAAGATATTTATAAAGAAGGTAAGGATTTAAAAAAATATAATCTAAAATCAGTAAAGACTCACCAAAAAATAAGTTTTTCAAAAATTACAAAAAATAAAATTAAAAATAAAAGCACTAAAAAAGTTTTTATACCAGGATGTAGTTTAAGTAGTTATAATAACGATATTATAAAAAACACATTAGATTATTTAAAGAAAGAAGAAGGAGAAACGCTAGAACTTTTAGTAAGATGCTGCGGTAAACCTTCAAAAGACATCGGTGATATAAAAAGCTATAAAGAAAACTTAGAAAACTTAAATAAAGAACTAAAAGAAAATAATATAGAAGAAGTTATAGTAGCTTGTGCAAATTGCTATAATACTTTTAAGGATGGACTTAAAGGAATTAAAGTAAGTAGTCTTTGGAATATACTATGGGATAAAGGATTAGATAGTAATTTAAAAGATAAATATAAAGACTTTAAATGCGTAGCGCTTCACGATCCTTGTCCGATGAAAAAAGAAAAAAAGATTCAAGATGATGTTAGAAGCATACTAAAATTTTTAGGACTAAATGTTATAGAGTTTAAAAAAAATAGAGAAAACACTGTCTGTTGCGGCGCTGGCGGGATGGTTTTAGTTACAAACAATAAATTATTCTTAAAGCAAAGTAAGAAGAGGGCAAATGAAGCTGAGTGTGACACAATTGTATCCTACTGTGCATCTTGCGTTAATACTTTAAAAACAGAGAATAAAAAAACCTTACATATCTTAGATTTTTTATTTAATAAAGAGGTTTTAAATAGAAAAACTACTGATTTTAGAAAAGTGAGTTCAATTGAAGGTCTTAAAAATAGAATAACTTTAAATCTAAAAAGTAAGAGGTGGGATTAGTGTTAGATACGTACGGAAGAAAGTATGTAAATCCTTTAATAAATTTAGGCGCAAAAGTTTTTTTAAAGCTAAGGTTTACTCCGAATTTAGTTACTGTAATTGCTTTAATTACAGGGATATTAGCAGCATTTTTTAATTTTTATGGTAATATAATTATTGCACTTTTACTTCTTTGGATATCGGGATATTTAGATTCTGTTGATGGTGCTATGGCAAGAAAGCTTGGCTTAACTACACCCTTTGGAACATTACTTGATATTACATTTGATAGATTAGTTGAACTTTCTATAATTATTTCAATTGCATTAAAATACGAAAACACAAGAATTTATTTATTATTTTTATTGTGTTCTATTTTAATATCTATGACTATATTTTTAACAGTCGGAGCCCTTTCTAAAAATAACGGAGTTAAATCCTTTAGGTATCAAGCAGGTGTTGCTGAAAGGACAGAAGGATTTATAATGTTTTCTTTAATAATGTGTTTAGAGGGAAATTATAAAATAATTACAATAAATATATTTACTATTATAATTCTTATAACTATATTTCAAAGAATAATAGAAGCTAAAAAGCTATTAAAATAAAAGTTTAATTTAAATGCGCCTAAGGGTGCATTTTTATTTTGGAAATAATCGGTTAATAATTTAGATAGAATTTAAATATATTTAAAAGGTTTGGTATAATAAGGCTATAAAGGAAAGCTCATGATATGATAGTTTAGAATTTATTATTTAGATTATAGGGGTAATTTAATATAAGAGGATGTGTAGGATTTGTACGGTAGAGAAGTGTTAATTATGTTAAATGCGGACGATAGCATAATAGATGTTAATGAGGGATTTTGCAAAATTTTAGGCTATGAAAGAAATAATGTCATAGGGGAAAAGGTAAGTTTAATTTTAAAAGACGATATTATTAGAGACGTAAAAGAGGAAAGTAAAGTTTTTATGGAAACCTTAGAAGGGACTATAAAGATATTTGATTTAAATATAAAAAAACTTCCAGAAAAGAAAAGGTGTATTTCTTTAATTGATATTACAGAAAGCAGATGCGAGGATTCAAGAAATGTATTATCACTTAAGGGATTATATGAAAATGCAAAAGATATAATTTATATAAGAGAGATAGATAAAAGGAAAAAGTTCATTTATTTAAATAATGCAGTAACAAAGCTTTTAGGTTATAAAAAAGAGGACTTTTACAATGAAAAATTGATTATAGAAGATTTAATTCATCCTCTAGATTTAAAAAAGCTAAGGGGAAGAGTTTTATCAGAAAAGAGTATAAATAAAAGTCTTGAAGTAAGAGTTAAAAATAAGGAGGGAAAATACATATGGTTTGAAGATATATGTATTCCAAGCTATGATGATAATGGTAATTTAACTTTAATTAAAGGAATAAGCAGGTGTATTCAAGAAAGAAAATTAGCTCAAAATGAATTAGAAAGATTAATTTATAGTGATTCGATGACAAAACTAAACAATAGAAAATACTTTGAAGATAGTATTAAAAAATTAAAATCGAAAAATCTAGGAATAATAGTTATAGATTTAGATAATCTAAAAGAAACAAACGATAATTTTGGACATCTTATAGGAGATGAACTTATACTTTGTGCTGCAAATATTTTTAAAAGAATCTTTAAAGAGGATATTAAAGTTAGAATAGGCGGAGATGAATTTATTATAGTTATAAAAGAAGCGAGTTTAGAAATAGTAAAACAAAAAATAAAAGAATTAGAAGAAGAAATAAAAAGATATAATAAATACTCTATCTTAAAAGTATCACTTTCAAAAGGATATTCTTTATATAGCAAGGAAAGAGATAATATTAGAAAAGCTATAGAAGAAGCTGATTATAATATGTATAAAGAAAAGCAAAAGAAAAAAAGCTTGGAATGTGAGAAAAAGTGTACGAGAAATTTAAAGTACAGTCTAAATGAAGAATAAAGAAAAATTTTTTTACCTTCTTAAAACAGATTAAATTTGCTATAATATATTGATAATTAATTTTTATGGAGGCATTTTTGTGAAGTTTCAACAAAGTGAATTTAATAAGCTTAGGAGAGAGGTTATATTTGAAGTAGACAATAACGATATTATTACTGACGTAACAGATAATATAGAAAAAATATTTAGATATAAAAAAGAAGCTGTTATAGGTAAAGATATTAAAGAATTATATTGTGACGGAAAAAAACAAGAAGGTAAAGTTACTTTATTAGACAACATGGGAAACTTCGATTTATATGATGTAAAATTTTTAAACCATAGAAATGATGATGATAGAGCTTTAAATTACATATCTATTTATAAAGTAGATTGCTGCAAGACCAAAGAAGGTTCAAAATGTATTATTAAAAATATATATGAGGGGTTAAATGATTTAGTTTATTCTTTAAGGATAAAAGATAAAAAGATAAGTGTTATGTATGTTAATGATCTTATAGAGGAGGTTTTAGGCTACTCTTTAGATGAAGCATATAATAACGAAGCTTTTGTAGGGGAGATTATTCATGAAGATGATAAAGCTAAATTAAAACAAAAATTAATAAATAAAAGAGATGAAATGTGGATAGTTGAAGTTAGGCTTAAGCATAAAGATGGTCATTATATCTGGATGGAAAATCTTGCAGTTCCATCTATAGAGGAAGATGGAAGAGGGCTTTTTTTAAGAGGTATCGGAAGATGCATCGAAAAAAGAAAAAAGAAAGAAAAAGAAATTGAAGATATAATGTATAACGATAACTTAACTAAACTTAGAAATAGAAATTATCTACAAGAAAAAATAGAAGAGATAAAAGATAGAGAATTTAGTGTAATAATAGTAGATATAGATAATTTAAAAGAACTAAATGATACGAGAGGTCATCTAGAAGGAGATAAGCTTATCTTAAAATCTGCAAATATATTAAAAAAAGTATTTAAAGATGATTGTATAAAATTTAGGATGGGCGGAGATGAATTTATGATAATAATTAAAAATTCATCAGAAGAATATGTGAAAAGTAAAATAGACGAATTAGATAGAGTAATAGAAGACTCTAATAAGAATAGTGATATAATAGTTAGTTTATCTAAAGGGTATTCGATTTGCAAAAAAACAGGGGAAGACATAGTAAGAGTTATGGATAAAGCTGATTATTATATGTATAGAGATAAAAGGTCTAAAAGATAATAAGGAGTAGGTATGGCGAGAATTCACGGAAGAAAAAATTCTCTTAAAGATAAGATAGATAAAAAGATTCCACTTTATATTATAAGTTCTCTTATAATTACTGTAATCTTAGGAGGTAGTATATTTTATACAAGTTTTCCGTTATTTTTGCTGTCGCCACTTGTGTGGTTTATTTCGATAAAAAAGATAAACAAGATAAATCTAAGAAATAAGAAATACAAAAAAGGGTTAACAGGCGAAGAAAATGTTCTTCACATATTAAAAAAATTAAATGGAAAATACCACGTATTTAACGATATAAATTTACCTAAAAGTTATTATAACGAAAAGGCACAGATAGATATAGTTATAGTTTCAAAAAGTGGAGTAATTATAGTTGAAGTTAAAAATATAAAAGGGATTGCAAGTGGAAATATAGATGATGAATATATTTCTATTTTAAATGGAAACAGTATAAATAAAATATATAATCCTATAAAGCAAGTTAAAGGTCAAGGGTATAAATTATCTAAACTTTTAAAATCTAAAGGGGTAGATACTTTTGTTACAGGGATTGTATATTTTAATAGGTTTGAAGAATCCACTAAGGCTTTTAAAATTAAAAATAGTAAAAATATAGTTTTTGATAAAGAGAAAAAACTATTAAAAAGAATAAAGAAAAATAAAGATTATCTTTCTAAAGAAGAGTTAGAAAAGGTGATTGATATTTTAGATAGTTACTAAACACTTTAAATAAAATATTTAAAGTGTTTTTTCTTTTTATAAGTAATAAAGGATATTTTTATAGAATACTATTTATGTATATATTAAAAGTTAGAAGGTGAGTAAAATCAAATCGGTAGGACATGAAATTATAGATTTAAATGAAGAGCAGCTTAAAGCTATAATGGATTTAAAAAATAATATCTATCTTAAAGGGAGACCTGGAACTGGTAAATCAGAAGCTATTTTGCAAAGAACAGTTAACATATTAAATAAAGGATATGCAAAAGAAAGAGAAATTTTACTTATAGTGTCAAAAAATATTAATGAAATAAGGTTAAGAAATAAGCTAGAAAGAACTGATATAAAATGGGATAGAATAAACATAATGACTATAAAGAAATTCTGTGTAAGATTAGTTAGACTAGAGGGGACAAATAAACTTAAGGTTTCTAACAATTGGTGTTTTGTAGATGATAATGATTCAGTTGAAATTTTAAAGGGTATTTTAAAAGAAAATGAGATTTTAAAAGAGATAAATAAAAGCGTAGAATCTATATATGAGGGGTTAAAAAAAGATAAGTTAAATAATATATTAGATAATGAAATTTTAAATAAATATAATGAGTATTTATTTAAAAACAACCTTCTTGATTATTTAGACGTATTAAGTTATGCAGATACTCTTTTAGAAGAAAAAGATATTTCAGATTTTTATAGTAAAAAATATAAATATATAAATATTCATAAAGTAAGTAAAATGAGCTTTAAAGAGTATAAAGTTTTATCTAAGATATTTAAAAACAATAACATTATGTTAGTTTCTGATATTGTATCAGAGGATAAGAAAATATATAGTGATTTTAAGAAAAACTATAATCATAAAGTAATTGAGTTTACAACAAATCATAGAGGAACTAAGAGATTAGTTTATTTAGAAAATGAATATACAAAAATGTGTCTAAATAATATAGGAAGTATAAAGTCTTCTAAAGGCGATGTAGGGGAAACTATAGATATCATAAAAACTAAAAATTTAAAGTCAGAAGCTGAATTTTTAGTAAGTAATATATTAAAAGATAAGCTCACAAATAAAAATTTAAGCCATGGAATTATTGCAAGTGAAGCATTATATGGAGAGCAGCTAAAGCTTTATTTAGATAAATATTCTAAGGGAAGCTTAACTTTTTCTCTAAGTTCAGACACAAACTTTGTAGATAATAAAAAAATTAAAGGAATACTATCTTTTATGAATCTTTTGATAGATAAACATAGTGACTATCACTTAGAAAATGTTATAAATAATTTTTATAATATAGAAAAAAAGGTATTAGATAAAATAAAAGATAATAATATAAATGTTAAGTTATCTGACTTTATAGATGGGTCATCTATAAAGTATAGCGATCCATTTTCAAGGCTTATAAGATATCTAAAAGCAGAAAATGCAGTAATTATAGGGGTGAGCCGTGAAAGAATTATAAATAAAGAGGAAATTATTAGATTATCCTGTCTTAAGGTTGATTTTAGGGGAGATGTAATAGATAGTTTAGATAAAATTATATATATAGGTGAAAGTTCTAGTTTAAATGAAGCTATCTTAAGTATGAAGGAGTTTTTAAGTTTTGTAAGCGGGCATCTTATAATTTCTGAAAATGCAGCTTTTTCAATTAATACAATAAATAAAATAAACGATTTACTTGGTTTAGAGAAGTTAAATCATAAAAGCTATTATGATATAAGAGAAATAGCTATGAGATACTTAAATTTATCAGACTATAGTTTAGACAACATATTAAATAAATTAAATATAAAAAATAGTAAAAAAGAAGTATTCAAAATTTTAGATATATTAAATTATTTTATTAATAATAAAATAATAAAAGAAAAAGAATCAAGAAAAGATTTTATAAAAACTTATATAGATGATTTTTTGAAAATAAAAGAAGATCTTATATTTGTACGAAATATTTTAAGAAAAAAGCTAGTTAAGCCTTTAGATATCTTATTTTTAACTATAGAGGTTTTAAAATCACCTAAGGTTTATTTATTTGATTGGGATAACGGAAGTAGATATAAAAAAGTATTAAAAGAATTTTTTATATATTTTGATTCTAAAAATAAAAGTATCCAAGAGGATTTAGTAAGTATTTTAGATATCTGTAATATTTTTGGAGAAGAAAGTTTTGAATTTGTTACAAAGGAAAATGTTATTCCTATACTAACTATAGATGAAGCTGAAGGATTTCATTTTGATAGTGTGTATATAACAGGTGCAACTATAGAAAACTTTAAAGATATAGATAAATATAAACTATATAGTGGTATTACAAGAAGTAGGAAAAAAATATCTTTTACGGTTCCAAGTGAAGATGTTTATGGAAATTCAGAAAATATGTTAGAAGTTTTAGAAAATTTGAATGGAAATAATATATCTATAAGTAGATATTAAATTAAAAGGATGTTGCGATTAAAGCAGCATCCTTTTAATTTAAAAAATATTTAAAATATAAGTTATTATATCAAATTTATAATAATCACCTGCAATTAATAAAATGTTATAAAGGCATAGTAAAACTATCATTAATCTTAAAAATTTATTTATGTATTTTTCAGAAGTTCCCCCTGTTCTTATAGGCAGAATATGTATATTTATTCTTATTGGGTTAAAGAATTCTATTCCTTCAGAAGTTAGAAAGTCAAGAACCATATGTGAAGCATAACCTAATACAAAACCAAGACCTATAGATAATACTATTATGTTTTGGTTAGATATCATATAGATTACTTCAAAAAAGAATGAAAATAAAAGTACAGCTAAAAAGCTATGTGTAAAACCACGGTGCCTACATTTTTTACCGAAATGCTTAGCTAAAAAGGGGTATCTTTTACTTATGTAAGAACTTTTCATATCTATATCAGGGAAAAGTGCGCCTATATATGAGGAGTGGAAAAATAAAAGTATTAGAAATATCTTATAAATTAAACTATAGCTTGAAATGAACTTAGTTAAAAAAACATTTAAAGCTAAAAGTGCAATAATTAATCCCCCAGATGAATGTGTTTCTTTTGTCATTGTATCTCCTTTAACTTGTCTATTTAAGAATATTATATAAAACTTATAAAGAAAATCAATAACATATAGGAGATTTAATTTATATTTTTAGTTAAGAAGATTAAAATGTAATTATAAAAGAAAAGTATTTGGAGGGTATATTGATGAATTTAACTAAAGAATTTAGTATAAAAAAGGGTGATGTAGTAACTATAGTAGGTTCAGGGGGGAAGACTACATTGCTTTATAAATTAGGAAATGAACTTAAAAATAATAAGGTCTTATTAACAACTACAACTAAAATGTTTAAGCCAAATAAAGAAGATGTGGATTATTTTCAAAAGAAGATAGATATAAAAGGAAATGGTAGATACTTTTTATATTCAGAAATTAAAGGAGAAAAGGTAAGTGCAGACCTAGATTTAATTAAAGGTGAGATTAATAAATTTGATTATTCTATAATAGAAGGGGATGGTTCTAAAAGAAAAAAGATAAAGGGGTGGAACGATTTAGAACCTGTAGTTTTAGAAGAGACTACTAAAACTATAGGGGTGATCCCTATAAATTCTATAGGAATTTCTATAGATGAAGATAATATACATAGATTAGAACTTTTTAAAGAAATCATAAAAGATAAGAAAGCTAAGAAAATAAGGGTTAATGAAATAATAGATATTGTAAAAGATAAAAATGGACTATTTAAAAATAGTTCTTTAAAAAAAATATTATTTATTAACTGCGTTGAAAGTTTAGGGGATTTAGAGTATTCAAAAGAAATAAAAGATAGATTAAAAGATTACGATATAAAAGTTATAATTGGAAGTTTAAAAGAGGATTTAATTTATAAATAGAGGAGATTTAAATTATGGTAGCGATAGTTTTAGCATCTGGAATGAGCAAAAGAATGGGAGAAAATAAACTTCTTTTAAAATTTAATGGTATGCCTTTAATAGAATATACCTTAAAGGTTATAGAAAGCATTCCATTTAAAGAAAAGATATTAGTTTATAAAGACGAAGAAGTTAAAATTTTAGGCGATCGATATGGGTTTAAATGTATAAAAAATGATGAATTTTATAAAGGGCAAAGTTCAAGTTTAAAGCTTGGGGTTAAAAGCATTAAATCAAACGCTTATGGAATAATGTTTTTTAGTTCAGATGAGCCTTTTTTAAAGAAAGAGGATTTACTTTTTATGATAGAAAAGTTTAATGAAGGCTCTAAAATAATAGTTCCAAAAGTAAATGGTGAAAAAAAGATGCCAACTATCTTCCATATAAAATATAAGAATGAATTACTTAAGGTTTTAGGAGACGTAGGTGGAAGAAATATAATAAAAGAAAATCTAAAAGATGTTACATTTGTAGAATTTAATAACTCTAAAAACTTTTTTGATATAGATACAAAGGAAGATTTTAAAGAAGGATTAAAATTACTTTAAAACTAGTATAAAGCACATTTTAATTCTCTATACATATTATGATAAGGAAATAATTTTTGGGGTTAGGAGTAGATAGATTTGGAAAATAAAATAAATTTAACATTTGAAAATGTATGTAGAAAATCTGTAGACTTAATTTTAGATATACCTTTTGATGAAGATATGTATATAGAATTAAAGAATATAAATTCCTTAGATTTAGTTATAAATCATAGTTTGGTATTTAAATCTACTGAAGAAAGTGAAGAAAAGTTTTTAAAAACTAGAGTTATTCTTTTAGATGATTCAAATCTTTTAAAAGAGGATGAAGAGTATTTAGTAACTCTTTATAAAGATGATGAAGTCTTAGGGGATAAAAAGTTTAAGGTTTTAACTAAAGATTATATTAAAAATGTAGATGTTTCTGGAATAGGTACAAGGATTATTAAGATATCTTTTAATGAGCCTATAGAAAACTTAGATTATTTATATAAATTAAGAGAATTTGAAAAACAGTTAGAAAATATAAAAGAAGAGGCTTTATTAAACTTTTATATAAGTTTCTTTAAAGACAAAAATTTAATTGATTTAGAAAATGATAGTTTAAATATATATAGTGGGCATATTATTTCAAATATAACTATTTCAGATAGTGAAAATACAAAATCTATTAAACCTTTTAATGTAGATGTGTCTGATGATTTAAAAACTATTATTATTACTTCAAATTATAAAAATCTACCAGAAGGTGAAAATCATAATTTGATTATAAATAGTTTCGCATTAATTGATTATAAGGATAATCAATTAAAAGATTATAGCCATTATAGATTAGATTACCCTTTAACTATTAAAGAGTTTTCTTTAGAAAAATTTAAAAATAAGACAAAGGTTAAAGATATAGAAATAATATCTCTTTATGAAATTATAGTAACTTACGATAATGAAGTACTTATTTTAGAAGATGAAAACTTTAATATTTTATGTAACGGAATTAAGAAGGAATTAGATAAAAATAAACCTTTAGAATATGCAGATAATTCTTTAAAAAAGGTTAGATTTTACTTAGATAAATCAACTCCTCTTCTTAGGGGAGAAAACATTAAAGTAACTTTAACTAGCATAACAGATGCATCAGGATTTAAAACTTTAGAAAGTGATTTTTTAAAAGATATAATCCCAGTTATTCCAAAGCTTGAAATTGCAAAGGAAATAAAAGATACTGAATATAAAAATATAAAAGATCTACTTTTAGAAAATAAAACTATAATTTATTTAAAATATTCAGAAGATATGGACGTGCCATCAGCTATAGATACAAATAACTATAAACTTATAAATGAATTAGATAAAAAAGAAATTCCAATAGTTATAGATAGCATCTATAATTTTAATAAAACTTATAAAAAGTATGATGAATATTATATGGTTTTAAATAATTTAGAGTTTGGAGATTATATTTTAAATATTAAAGACGTTAAGGATTTATCTTATGTTTCTATTGAAGAAACTAATAAATCTATAAAAGTAACAGATAGAAAAATTCCAGAATGCAGTAGAGTTTTACTTTCAGAAGATGAATTAATGGATTTTAAAATATTATTATTTGAATTTAATGATAATATGGAAGCTAGAGAAATAGAGAATTCAATATTAAATCCATCTAATATAAAACTTATAGGAAAAGGAAGTGAAGCTTTTAAGAGTCTAGTTTTAGATGAGGCAAAGGTAGAACTTATAAATAATAAAGATATAGCTATAGTTTCTATAAAAAATTCTTTCCTTAAAGATTTTAAATTAGATTATGATACATTTGATATTCTTTTAGGATACACAAGGCTTAAAGATATAAAATATATAACAAATAGCGCTGGAAATATTTATCCTTTATATGAAACATTAAATATAGAATCTATTGTAACTCCAATAGATATAGAATCTAGTGATTCTTTAATAGAGATAGTAGAAGATAAAAAACTAGTTTTTTCAACTGGTGATTTAAATAAAAGGTTCTATAAAGAAACAGTTGATTTAGATTATATAAAAATTAAATTAGATGACGAAACTATATATCCTGAATCTTTTAGGGTTTTAGAATCTTTAAGTAAAATAGAATTTAATTTTAAAAAAGAAAGCTTTAATAGCTTAACTAAAAATATTTCTATAGAATTTATAAAAAACTCTAAAATTAAAGATATCTTCAAAAGAGATATATCTTTTGGTATATGTAAAAATGTTATAAATAATCTAAGGGGCTTAGTTATATCAGTAAGTAAGATTAGGGAAGATAAAGAAGATTCTAATTCTCTTATAATTGCATTAAAGTATAGCGAAGATATAGTTTATGTAGATAAAAAAGATTTTTTAGTTGAAACTTTAGAGGGGATAAGGTGTGATGTTTTAAGTGCTTCTATAGTATATTCTAATATTATAGAACTTAAAATAAAATCAAATATAATAAAGAATTTAGAAAGCGAAAAATTATTTATTTCAACCTTTGATGAAAACATCTCAAAACTTAAAACTAGAGAAAGTGGCGGAGATATTTTAAAATCTTTTAAAAGATTAGAAGTTAAAGAGTTTAATATAAAATCTTTTAATTGGGTTACTATAAATAATAATAATAATAATTTAAATGATAGTTTGTTTTCTATAGAGTTTTCTAAAGATATAGATTTTGAAAAGATATCATTAAATTCAGCTAATACTATATTTAAAGGTACTATTATTAAAGAAGGATTTTTATATATTATTAAAATTAATAGTGACTTAGATTCTTTAGGTGAAATAAGGATTTTAGCTAAAGGTGAAATCTTAGATGAAAGTTATTTAAATAAAGACTTAAAGGGTGAAATAAATATAATAGATAAAAATAAGTTGCAGCTTAAGATAAAAGATGATTCCATAAATTTTAAAGATGGATTTTTAGAAAATATAATTCACGGATATTTTAAACCAGAAGATTATTTTATATTATCTAAGCGAGACTACGTATATTTAAGAGAAGATAGTTCAAATTATATATATCCAAACAAATAAAAGGGCTAAAAAAGCCCTTTTTAAATTTATTAAGAAACTATATATTTTAATAAATTTCTTTCATATACTATAAAAAATATTGAATAAGAAAATATTAAGTTGTATAATTCAAAAGAAAAAAAGAAAGAAAAGGGTGACATAAATTGGATAAATACAAAAAAGAGACCTTTTTAATAGGATCAGGACTTATAGGATTATCTCTTATATTACATTTTTTCCACTATTTAATATTTAAAGATTTACATCATACTTTAATATTTTTAGTTGCAGATATAGCATTTGTACCTATGGATGTATTTTTTACTGCTTTTGTTATAGAAAAGCTTTTAGATAAAAGAGAAACACATCACAAAATGGAAAAGCTAATTATAATTAAAGGTGTGTTTTATTCTGAACTTGGAAATAGTCTTTTAGATGAATTTGTAAAAGGTGATAAAAATATAGACTTAATAAAAAACGATGCTTTTATTAAAAAGTCTTGGGGAAAAGAAGAGTTTAAAGCATTAGAAACTGAATTAGATGAATATTCATACGAAGTTAATTTAGAAAATTTAGATATTAAAAAGATATCAGATATTTTAAATAAAGAAAAGGATTTTCTTATATCTTTAATAACTAATCCTACTCTTATGGAACACGAAAGTTTTTCAGATATGATAATAACTTTAATGCATTTAAGAGAAGAACTTTTAGATAGATATTTTAAAATGGAATGTGAATGTAATTGTTGTGATAAAAATCATATAGAAGAAGATATAGAAGATGCTTATAGAGCGTTAACTTACGGTTGGGTAAGATATATGAGACATCTTAAAAAAGAATATCCAAAATTATTTTTAAAAGCAATGTTAAATAACCCTTTTGATGATAGAAGTTTTAGTGAAAAATATAAAGTTTCAGAGAAAAATGGTATTAATATTTGCGAAATGATTAAGTAAAGAAAAACTTAAATTTCTTAAAAAAAGGTTATATGTGATAAATTTTTTCTTAAAAATTACATATAACCTTATTTTATTTTGATTATGTAGTAAAATAGGAATAAATGAATAAACTAAGGAGGGAATAATATGTATAACATAACTATTATAGAAGATAACGATGGGATAAGAAACGAACTAAGTAAGCTTTTAGAGCGTTATGGTTACAGTGTTTCTTTAATAACTGATTTTAGTAAGGTTATAGAAGATATAGATTTAGAAAACACTAACCTTATTCTTTTAGATATTAATTTACCTTATTTTGATGGATATCATATATGTAGAGAAATAAGAAAGAAATCAGAAGTTCCTATAATTATAGTTACAAGTAGAGATAGTGATATGGATGAAATTATGAGTATGAATTTAGGTGCTGATGATTTTATAACAAAACCTTATAACACAAATATCCTTATAGCTAGAATAGAATCAATTATAAGAAGAACTTATAAGGGAAAAGATAAGGGGTCTGATAAAATTACATATGATGATATGACTTTAGACCTTTCAAAAGGAATTTTAGTAAGAGGAGATAAAGAAACTGAACTTACTAAAAACGAAATTAAAATTATTTCTTTTTTAATGCAAAATAGGGGAGAAATAGTTACAAGAGAAGACTTGATGGAGCATTTATGGAGCACTGATTACTTTGTAGACGATAATACTTTATCTGTAAATGTAACTAGAATTAGAAAAAAGATAGCTGAACTTGGGCTTCAAAATATTATAGAAACTAGAAGAGGACTAGGGTATATAATGAAATGAGTTTTTTAGATTATATAAAAGATAAACTTTTTTTTATAATAATGAACATATTTATTTTTGGAATTATGTCAGTTCTTATGGGAATATTTAAATTTGGTTCAGGGATAGTTTTTATTGTATTTGTAATATGGTTTCTTCCTTTGATATCTTACATAATAGCTGAATTTATTAGAGAGAGAAAATTTTTTAATGAATTAAAAACAGTTACAGAAGAATTAGATAAAAAATATTTAATTGCAGAAGTTATAGAGGAGCCAAACTTTATTGAAGGAAAAATCCTTTATGATTCTTTAAGAGAATCAAATAAGGTTATGCATGAAACTTTAAATGATTATAAAAAGATTCAAAAGGATTATAAAGAGTATATAGAAATGTGGGTGCACGAAATAAAAACTCCAATAGCATCTAGTAAACTTTATATAGAAAATAATAAAGAAACAGTAGGCAAGGAATTAGTAAATGATATAAATTCTATAGATTCTATGGTAGAGCAAGTCTTATATTATTCAAAAATGGATACTGCAAACGATGATTACATAATTAAAAAGATAAAATTAAAAGATGTAGTTAATAAAGTTATTAAAAGAAATTCGAGAGTTTTTATAAGAAAGCGTATTATGGTAGAAACTGTAGGTTTAGAAGAAACTGTATACAGTGATTCTAAATGGTTAGAATTTATTATAAATCAAATTATAAATAACTCTTTAAAATATACAGATTCTTTTGGAAAGATTACTATCTCTTCTTTAGAAAATAAAGATAACGTTGTGCTTTTCATAAGAGATAACGGTGTAGGGATAAGAGAAGAAGATATAGATAAGATCTTTAATAAAGGATTTACAGGAGAAAATGGAAGAATATTTGGTAAGTCAACAGGTGTAGGATTATATATTTGTAAAAAGCTTTGCAGAAAATTAAGAATAGGCATATCTCCTAAGAGGCTAGAAAAAGGAACAGAATTAAAATTAGTTTTTCCAGTAGGGTCTACTACTAATTTTAAAGAATAAAACTTAAGGGGGACTAAAATGTCAAAAATACTTGAGGTTAAAAATGTAGAAAAGTATTATGGTAGCAGAAATAATATCACAAAAGCATTAGACGATATAAGCTTTGATGTAAGTGAAGGTGAATTTGTTTCTATAATGGGTTCTTCAGGCAGTGGAAAGACTACCTTATTAAACTGTATAGCGACTATAGATAGGGTAACAACTGGAAATATATATATCGATGATGTTGATATAACTAAATTAAAAGGGATAGATTTAGAAGAGTTTAGAAGCTATAAGTACGGATATATCTTTCAAGATTATAATGTTTTAGATATTTTAACTGTTTTTGAAAATATCGCACTAGCTTTATCTATTCAAAATATTTCTGGAGTAGAAATAGAAAAAAAGGTTATCGATATAAGTAAAAGAATTGGAATTTTTGATATTTTAAATAAGTATCCTTATGAAATATCTGGAGGTCAAAAACAAAGGATTGCAGTTGCAAGGGCTCTTATAAAAAATCCATCTATAGTTTTAGCTGATGAACCTACAGGTGCACTTGATTCTAATTCAGCTAAAAAACTTCTAGAGCTTTTAGAAGAGATGAATAAAGAATTTAATTCTACAATACTACTTGTAACCCATGATCCGTATAGTGCAAGTTATTCAAATAGAGTTATATTTATTAAAGATGGTAAGATATTTAACGAAATAAAAAAAGGAAATTCAAGTAATAAAGAATTTTTCGATAGAATAATGGAAGTAGTTACTTTACTAGGTGGAGATACTTAAGAAAAAAGGTGCATTTAAAGCACCTTTTTTTTATTTTAATTTTTGTTCTATATAATAACCTTTTGTAATAAAGGCTTTTCTAATAGTTTCAATATGTTCATAACCGTTTGTTTCAACTGTAACTTCTAAGTTTGTATTAGTTAATTTATTTCTAGCTTTAAATTGATTATGTTCAAGTCTAACGATATTTGCATTAGTTTGTCCTAAAATTTCTGATATTTCATTTAGCATACCAGGTCTATTTGTAAGTTCAACATTAAAGCAAAATAATCTTCCTCTTGAAACTAAAGCACTATTAATTAAAGACGTTATAGTTAACATATCGATATTTCCACCACTTATAATAGATACTATATTTTTATCTTTAACATTTAAAAGTTTAATTGCAGCAAGTGATGCTGCGCCAGAAGCTTCAGCTATAAGCTTATGTTTTTCGCTAAGGATTAAGAAAGCTTCAACTATTTCAGTATCTGTAACTGTAATAATATCATCTACATATTCTTTTATAATTTCAAATGTTAAATCACCAGGGGATTTAACTGCTATACCATCAGCTATGGTGTTTACAGAATCTAAAGGAGTTAATTTGCCGTTTTTAAAGCTATGCGCCATAGCACATGCCCCTTCAGCTTGGACACCTATGATTTTGATGTTTGGATTAATTGATTTTAAAGCTAAAGATATTCCGCTTATAAGACCTCCTCCGCCGATTGGGCAAAGTATAATATCGATATCTTTTAAGTCTTCATAAATCTCAAGACCTATAGTTCCTTGACCATAAATAACATCAATATCGTTAAAAGGATGAAGGAAAGTCATACCTTTTTGCGATTCAATTTTTCTAGCTTCATTATAAGCATCATCATAACATTTACCGTGTAGTATAACATTACCACCTAAATCTTTAGTAGATTGTACTTTAAGATAAGGTGTTGTTTCAGGCATTACAATAGTGGATTTAACAGAAAGAAGATCAGCTGCATATGCTACACCTTGAGCATGGTTTCCAGCTGAGGAACAGACTACACCACGAGATAAATCATCAGATGAAAGCGATTTAATCTTGTTTAAAGCTCCTCTAAGTTTATATGCACCTGTAAGTTGTAGGTTTTCACATTTCATATAAACATTATTTGAAGTAAGCTTAGAAAATACATTACTATGAAGTAATGGTGTTTTGATTACTGTGTCTTTAATATTTTCTCTTGCAGTTTTAATTTTGTCTAAATGCATAAACTGCACCCCCTTTTAGCCTTTTACTTTATTATACATTTATTGAATATATAGTACAAACAAATAATCACATTTGTCCTTATAAAAAAATATATTAAATTATAGATGTATAGAGTTTTAGGGGAATTTTAATTTTGGAGAAATTTTGATTATGGATAAAGGGATTATATACAAAATAAAGAGAATTATGGGCCTTGTATTTTTAACAGTTTTATTATTTGCTATATATTATTTTTTGTTTCATAATTCTAGAGATATATTTACTTCTATAGTTATGAATATAGCAAGTATTCCTTTAAATATGTTAGTTACAGGGTATATATTTAATGAGATATTAAATAAACGGGAAAAGGCTAAAATAGAAAAAGAAATAAATATGCTAATTGGAATATTTTTTAATGAAGTTGGTACGGAAGTTTTAAGAATATTTGTAAATGCTGATGATTGTATTGATGATATAAGAGACAAATGCATTATAAAAAGGGATTTTACTAAAAAGGATTATGAAAATCTTATGGAGATTTTCTTAAATAATGATTTTTGTGCAAAGATTGATGGTATTGACCTTTTTGACCTTAAGATGATTTTAAATGAAAAGAGTAATATTATAATTGATTTAATTTCAAATACTATTTTAAAAGAAAAAGAAGGCTTTACAGATGCTGTAATTTCTGTTTTGCATTTAAGAGATGAATTAAACACTAGATTTTATTTAAATAAAATAGAATATGAGTATGAAAAAAAGCATTTAGAAGAAGATATAAATATATCCTATAGATTAATTGCAGTGAGGTGGGTTAATTATATAGAACACCTAGGAACCTATTATCCACAATTATTTACTAAAGCTTTAATAAGTTCACCTTTTGATAATAGGGATTTGAAAACAAAGGATGAAGAATATTTAAAAAAATAAATATACTATTTTAAAAATACAGGTAAAGTATCATAATATAAATAAAAGAAAATTACCTGTATTTTTAGTGAGGTGTAAATATGGACGTATTAATTATGAAAATAACTATAAGGAATTCTTTTGTAAAGTCATTAAAAGAAAAGAGAATGATAAGATTAAGCATAATTGGAAGACTTAAAAATAAATTTAATATTTCTATTTCAGAGATTGGTTATCTAGATGATCATAAATTAATGCAGTTAGGAATAGCTGGAGCTTTTAGTGATGTTAAAGTATTACATAGCGCAAAAGAAAAGATTATAGATTTTGTTGAAAGTAATATAGAAGGCGAAATTATAGATATTGAAGAAATAGCTGAAATCTTTTAATATATATTTAAAAATATATTGTGAGGTTTTATTATGAAATTAAGAAAAGCAACAAGAGATGATTTAAATAATTTTGAAGATATTTTAAATAGGGTTTTAGAATTAGGAAAGGTTACAGGCTTAAATTGGACTGAAAATTACCCAAGGAAAATTCATTTTGAAGAAGATTTAAAAAATGATGAATTATATGTTTTAGAAGATAATAAAGAAATAATAGGCGCAGTTTGTTTAAATGATAAATATGATATTAATTATAATAAAATTAATTTTTCTTATTCTAAACGTGCCCTACTTATACATAGACTTATGATAGATGGAAAGTTTTCAAACAAAGGTTATGGCAAAAAAATGATCAGAGAAATTGAAAAATTTGCATTAGATAACGGATATGACTCTATAAAATTAGATACTAACGAAAAAAATAAAATAGCTCAAAAGTTATATTTTGGTTCAGGGTACATAAAAAAAGGTATGATGAACTTAGAAGGAAAAGAAGGAAATTACATAGCGCTTCAAAAAATTCTAAAATAACTATTGACAAGCTATCTAAAAAAATATATATTAATATACAAGAAATGTAAAATTAAATAAATTCTTATCAAGAGCGGTGGAGGGACTGGCCCTATGAAACCCAGCAACCTATAAATATTTAAGCGTATTTTTCGTGTCTTAAATTATTTATAAGGTGCTAATTCCAGCAACTATTAAATTTTAGTTGAAAGATGAGAGGGTAGATTGAAGTGAGTTTTATATGCACTAGAGATTTAGTCTCTAGTGCATTTTTTATTTATAAAAGGGGGCTAAAATATGATTACTATAAAGAATATTAAAAAGAGTTTTGGGGATTTAAAAGTTTTAGATGATGTTTCGTTAGAAATAAACGAGGGAGAGATATATGGAATAATAGGGCATAGTGGAGCTGGTAAGTCAACTCTTTTAAGGTGTATAAACGGTCTTTCAAGCTTTGACTCTGGAAGCATAGAAGTTTTTAAAAATGAAATAAAAGATTTAAGTAAAGAGGAACTTTTAACTCTTAGACGTGATATTGGAATGATATTTCAAAACTTTAATCTTTTAGAGAGAAAAACAGTTTTTGAAAATGTAGCTCTTCCTCTAGAACTTTGGCAAAAGAAGCTTAGGCTAAGTAAAAATGATATAAGACTTAGGGTTAACGAACTTTTAGAACTTGTAAATCTAAAAGATAAAGAAAATAAAAAACCAAAAGAATTATCAGGAGGTCAAAAGCAAAGGGTTGCTATAGCTAGGGCACTTAGCTTAAATCCTAAGATACTACTTTGTGATGAGGCTACATCAGCATTAGACCCAAAGACAACAAGAGATATATTAAGCTTATTATCTAAAATAAATAAAGAATTAAAAATAACTATAGTTATAGTTACACATCAAATGGAAGTTGTAAAGGAGGTTTGTGAAAAAATAACACTCTTAGTAGATGGGAAAGTTAAAGCAGAAGGTTTTTCAGAAGAACTATTTTTAAAGCCAAAAAATGAGCTTAAAAATTTCTTATCTGAAGATGATATAGAGGTACTTCCGCAAGATGGTATTAATATAAAAATATATTTTGGAAAAGACTCTTCAGAAAATGCACTTATAACTAAGATGGCAAAAGAAACTTTAAAAGATTTTTCTATAGTTTTTGGAAAACTTGAAAAGTTTAGAGAAGATGTAATAGGTAGTTTAGTTATAAACGTATCTAAAGAAGACGAAGAAGTTATATTAAATTATTTAAAAGATAAAGATGTAGAATGGGAGGTTATATAAAATGTTTGAAATTTTAATAGAGGCTTTAATTCAAACTGGGATAATGGTTTTTCTATCAACATTTTTTGCACTTATAATAGGCTTTGTTATAGGCGTAGTATTAACTATTACTTCAAGCGATGGTTTAAAGCCAAACAAAATAGTATATAGCACATTAGATTTTATAATAAACATTTTAAGAAGTTTCCCATTTGTTATTTTAATGGTTGTTATTATTCCGATATCAAGGTTTATAGTAGGAACTTCAATAGGAACAGCTGCAACTATTTTTCCGTTAACTGTAGCTACAGCACCATTTATTTCAAGGATTATAGAAAATTCGTTAAGAGAAGTAGACAAAGGAGTTATTGAAGCGTCTAAATCTTTTGGGGCATCGGATTTTCAAATAATCTTTAAGGTTTTATTAGTTGAAGCTATTCCAAGTATAGTTTCTGGGTTAACTTTAACAATAATTAGCGTTATAGGATATTCAGCTATGGCAGGGGCTATAGGTGGAGGAGGACTTGGAGATGTAGCTATAAGGTATGGATATTATGGACTAAAGCCAGATATTATGATAGCTACAGTTATTATTCTAATAATAGTAGTACAAGGACTTCAAAGTTTAGGAAATTATTTTTATAAAAAATTATCAAAATAAATATTTAGGGGGCAATTAGATATGAAAAAAAGATTAGTAGGAACATTATTAATAGGAATTTTAAGTATAGGATTAATAGGATGTACAGGTAAAAGTGCAGAGGATGATAAAACTATAACTATAGGAGTTACACCAGTACCTCATAAGGAGATAGTAGAAATTGCTAAAAAGGATTTAGAAGATAAGGGGTATAAAGTTAATATAAAAGAATTTACAGACTATGTAATTCCAAACACTTCACTCTCTGAAGGAAGTTTAGACGCAAACTTTTTTCAACATATACCTTATTTAGAAGAAACTAAAAAGGCTAAAGGGTTAGACTTAGTTTACACTAAAAAAATTCACCTAGAGCCTTTAGGACTTTATTCTAAAAAGATTAAAAGCTTAAATGAATTAAAAGATGGAGACACAATATCAATTCCAAACGATCCATCAAATGAAGCTAGAGCACTTAAACTATTAGCTCAAAATGGAATTATAGAAATAAAGGATGGAGAACTAATAACTCCAAAGGATATAACTAAAAATCCTAAGAATCTAAAATTTAAAGAACTTGAAGCTGCAGCTCTTCCAAAAACTCTTGAAGATGTAGATGCATCTGTTATAAATGGAAATTATGCAATAGACTCGGGGTTCTCAGTTAAAAAAGATGCAATAATTAAAGAAGATAAAGATTCAAAAGGTTCAGAGCCTTATGCAAATATCTTAGTTGTGAGAGCAGAAGATAAGGATTCTCAAAAAATTAAGGACTTAGGAGAAGCGTTAACTTCACAAAAAGTTAAAGACTTTATTAATGAAAAATATGATGGTGCTGTAATCCCAGTATTTTAAAATTTTAGGATATTAAGCTTTAAAGTTTAATATCCTTTTTTCTATAAAAAAATAAGATGTTTTACTTCTGTATCTTTAGAGGTTAAAATTATAATTATAGATAGATTTTTGGAGGTATAACAAATGGAGGTTTCTAGCATATTAGTAAACTTAAAAGGAAGTGATGTTTTAAGTATTATTAATGACTTTATAAAAATAGAAGGTCTTAATCTTGATTATGTAGAAATTAATAATGAAATTTTAATAAAGGGCAGTTATAAAAAATTATTAAAAGTAAACTTTGAAGGTGCAATAAGCAATATAGAATTAAATAACAATAATATAATATGTAATTTTTCAAAATTAAAAGTTTATAAGCTTGGAATGATTAGAATGATAAGAAGCTTAGCACTAAAAATAGGATTAAATTTTTTAGATGCTAATGGAATTTCTGCAAATAAAAATAAAGTAGAAGTTAATGTGGACGAGCTTTTAAAAGATTTAAAATTTATAAGTTTAGATATAGAAAGTATTAATATTAAAGAAGATATACTTGAAGCTAAGGTAAATAACTTAAATTTAAATCTAGGATTAATATTAAATAAAGAAGATAAAACTAAAAAAGAAGCTAATAAAGAAGAAGTAGTAGAAGAAGTAAAAGAAGAAGTTAAAGATATAGAAAATGTAGAAGTAACAGATATAGTATTAAGAGAAGATTTAAACGAGGAAGAAATAGAAGAAAAAGTTTTAGATGAGTTTGAAGAGGAAGCTTTAAATTTAACTAGAGCTTTAAGAAATCAAAAAGAAAGAAATGACTTTTATGATAAAGGAAGAGATAAGGCAAGGGAAAAAATAAAAGATAACTTACCAAATAACGCTAAGGTTTATTCAGACTATTTATTTATAGTTCCAGATCTTTTAGCACTTATACTTAGATTATTAAAAGATGATAGAGTAAACATTAAAACAAAACTTGCAGTTTCAGCATCTATTGCATACATAGTGTGTCCAAACGATCTTATACCAAACAATATACCGCTTGTAGGTAAGATAGATGATATTGCAGTGTTATTTTTTGCATTAAATAAAATAGCAACTGATGTTCCTATGAATGTAATTATAGAAAATTGGTCTGGTAAAAATGAAATGATTTTAGTTTTAAAAAATGGTTTAGAATATATAACTAATTTTACAGGAGCTAGAAATATAGATAAGATATATAAAATAATCGAAGAATTAAGCGTACTATAATTAAGGAGATAAGTTATGGCAAGTAAATTTTATTCTGTTTATAAAGGTAAATCAGGAGTACCGATGATATTAAGGTCTTGGGAAGAATGCAAAAATGAAGTTATAGGATTTAAAGGGGCAATTTATAAAAGTTTTAAAACTTTAGATGAGGCTAAAGAATTTTTAGTATTAAGTTCTAATGGTAAAAAAATAAATGATAATATAAAAGATACTAAAAAAGTAAAAAATGAAAGCTTTATAGATGAAAATGGATTAACTATTTATGTAGACGGAAGTTTCTCTTTAGAAAAAGAGAATTTTTCATACGGGCTTGTAGCCTTAGATAAAGGTGAAATTATTTTTAAAGATAATGGAGTAGGTTTTGATGAAAAAGCTATTGCTTTAAGAAATGTTTCAGGAGAAGTTTTAGGGTCTATGAAGGCTATAGAATTTGCGATAGAAAAAGGTTATAGTGAAGTTTCTATTGTATTTGATTATCAAGGAATAGAATCTTGGGCACTTGGAACGTGGAAAAGAAATAACGATATTACAAAAGGATATCACGAATTTATAAAAGAAAAATCTAAATTAATAAAAATAAACTTTATTAAAGTTAAAGGTCATAGCGGTGATAAATACAATGATATAGCAGATGAACTTGCAAAATCAGCACTAGGAATACTTTAGGATATTATTACCACGATTAAAATTAAATAAGCTACATAATATAAATATGAAATAAATTAAAAGAGGTGTTATATTATGTGTTATAAAGGTTTAAGAGGATTAATCTTAGGAACAGTAGCCGGAGCAGCTGTTGGAATGTTATTAATGCCACAACTTGACAGAAAAACACAAAGAAGTGTGAAAAAAACAGGAAGAGTTATAAAATGTGTGGCAGAGGATGCATATGACAACATAATGGGAATGATGAAATGAAAAATTATAGGGCTATTTTCGTAATAGCCCTATAATTTTTTTATAAATTAGAAAAAATTTTTAATAAAATTTTGCCTAATTAAATTTTTAACTCAAAAAAATTAACAAGTTGTAACAAAAATATTGTATATATTTACAGGTACGTGTTATAATATATCTAAAATTACAAGAAATTTAATAAAGTTTAAATAGTATTAACAAAATTAAGTGAAAAAGAGGGAAGAACAGTATATGGAAATTTTATCTCTAGGAGAAAAAATAAAAAGAAAAAGAAAACAGTTAGATATGACTTTAAAAGACTTAGCTAAGGATAGAATTACTCCAGGACAAATAAGTTTAGTAGAGTCTGGAAGATCAAACCCTTCTATGGACCTATTAGAATACTTAGCGCAAAGTTTAGATATTACTGTTGAATATCTAATGGAGTCAGAAGAAAGTCAAGCAGAAAAGATTTGTATGTATTACGAACAAATAGCAGAGTCTTACGTGCTTGAAAAGAGTTTTATACAAGCGGATAAATACATAGAAAATGCTCTTTATTATGCTGAAATGTATAATTTAGAATATAAAAAAGCAAAAATTCTTTACTTAAGAGCAGATATTCACAAAAAGAAAGGTGAGCTGGCTTTAGCTCAGCAATACTTCCTTTCAGCAAATGTTATATTTATAAAAAATAACAAATTCAACGAGATAGTTAGAACTTTCTTAAACCTTGGAATTATTACGCTAGATTTAGAAGCGTATCATTCAGCTACAAGCTATTTAAAACAAGCTGAGAAGGTTTATATGGATAACAACTTAGGCGATGATTATCTTTTAGGAAAAATTTATTTTTATTTAGCTAAAAGTTACTATGAGGTAAATAAGGTAGGACGAGCTATGGACTATTCTTTCTTAGCTAAAGAAAAATTTGAACAAATAAACGATAAGGAAAATTATGCTAAAACTTTATTATCTTTATCAGAAGAATACAACAAAAGTGGTGATTTGGCTAAAGCTATTGAGTATTCAAAAAGAAGCTTAAAAATTTACAGAGAACTTAACGATTTTAGAACTATATCTAATATAGAAAATGATTTAGGAGAGTTTTTCTATAGCTTTGAGAATATTGAAGAATCATTTAAGCATTATCATTTAGCAAAAGAAATGAAAATGAAAAATAATGACGACAGTGTTATTTATACATTAATTAATATATGTAAAAACTATCTAAAGCTTAAAAATATTGAAAGTTGCAAAGAAGTTTTAGATGAGATTTACGAAATGCTTAGAGATGAGCAAAAAGAAGAATATATTGAATGTAATTTAGTTAAATTTAGAATGCATATCATTGAAGATAAGCTAAATGAAGCTGAGAATGTCTTAATGACAACTTACAGATATGCATATTCAAATGATTTATTCCAAAAAGCAGGTGAGTTAGCTATAACGTTAGGTAAATTCTACATTGATAACAAAAATGATGAAGATGCTGCTAAGTATTTAGATACTGGGGTAAACATATTTAAAGAAATTGGCATATTAAAAAACTAGAGTGGAATAGGTGATTTTAATGGAGATACTTTCAACTGGGGAAAAAATAAAACGTACAAGGATATACAAGGGAATAACTTTAAAGGAATTATGCGCAGATAGAATTTCTATTTCTAAAATGAGTTGCATAGAAAATGGAAAGGTAAAAGCTGATAAAGACATCTTAGAATATATTGCAGATAAATTAGCTGTAGATTATTCATATTTAGCAAAAGATGTTTATGAGCAAATAATTGAAAATATAGATATTATAGATAAGGGAAACTATAATACTACATTTGAGAATGATGTGAAATTGAATTTAGAGTACGCTTTAGATTATGGGTATGGTGACTTAGCATTTAAATTAATGCATAAATTATTTAATGGATACAAAATAAAGGGAAAATTAGAAGATATCTCAGATCTTATACCAGAATACTATAACCTATATGTGGAAGATAATACTATAGAAAAGACTATGACTTATTTTAAAGATATAGCAGAATATCTTTACGATAATTTAGAGTACAGGGAAGCTGGAACATACTACGGAAGATTATGTGAACTTTTAGAGAGGGAAAACTTAATTTCTGACGAAGAGTATGTTTACGTAAATTATAAAGAAGGAATGTGTTATCTTAAATCAAATAATCATGAAAAAGCATACAAGCACCTAAGTATAGCTAAAGAAAATATTGATAAAGTAACAAGTAATAAATTAAAAGGCTGTATTTATCATTATAATGATGTTCTAGATATACTTATGGGAAAAGATAATAAAGAATTACAAGATGCGGCTTTATCTTTCTATGGAGTAGATAGTATAGAAGCAATAGATGCAAGACTTGATTTTGCAACTTCTTACTTTACTATAAGAAAAGAAAAAGAAGCTATCGATTTAATAGATTTAAGTATAAATCTTTTAGAGGATAAAAATTCACTTGAAGCTGGAAAACTAATAATAAAATGTATAAAAATACTTATAAGTAATGGTAAATATGATATTGCAGAAAAAATATCAGATAGAGCTATAAACCTTGTTATAAGTTTAAATGACATAAAATTAATTGAACGCGGATACTATTTAAAAGGAATATTACTACAAAAAAAGGGGGAGTATAAAGAATCAGAACTATATATGAATCTTTCTTTAGACTCTTTAATAAAATGTGGTAATAAAAAAGAACTTTATAAAAGATATTTAGATATGGCTAATATGTATCATAAGCTTAATGATATTAAAGATTCGTTAAGATATTTTACTTTAGCTATGCAAACTAGAAACTAAAAAGTCTGAAAGGCTAGCACGATTGTGCTAGCCTTTTTATAATTTTCTTTTAAAAAGACATACTAAAAATGTGAACAAAAAACCAAGGTCAAATAAAGTATAAAATACGAGAAAAATGGAGAAAATAAAAGATAATTTATTTAAATCCTTAAATATAGTCTTAAATTTACTTTTACCTTCTTTGACTTTCAGCTTTTAAGAGATTATTATTTAATCAATAGATAAAAACGAAAAATGAGGTGAATTTAGATGAACATAGATAAAATGACTGTAAGGGTACAACAAGCATTAAACGATGCTAATTCATTAGCAGTAAGATTTAAAAACCAAGAGTTAGATGTAATTCATTTATTTGGAGCTCTAGTAGAACAGGAGGACGGATTGATTCCAAATCTACTAAATAAGATGGGGGTTCCAGTAAAAGGTTTAGTAAGCTCTATTGAAAACGCAATAGATAGACTTCCTAAAGTAAGTAGCAGTAATGGTGGCGCAGCACCAGTATATGCAAGTAGAAGAATCGAAGAAGTTTTAATGGAAGCTGAAAAAGTTTCTAAAAAATTTGAAGACTCATATATAAGCGTTGAACACGTTATGCTTGCTATTATGAAAGTTGATAATAAGGGAATGGTAGGAGAAATATTAAAAGCCTACAACATAAACAAAACAAACTTTATGGACGTATTAAAAGAAGTACGTGGAAGTCAAAGAGTAGAAACTCAAGACCCAGAAGGTACTTACGATGCTTTAGGTAAGTATGGTACAAACTTAAATAAATTAGTTAATGAGCATAAATTAGATCCAGTAATAGGAAGAGATGATGAAATCAGAAGAACAGTTAGAATTCTTTCAAGAAGAACTAAAAACAATCCAGTTTTAATAGGTGAACCTGGTGTTGGTAAAACTGCAATAGTTGAAGGATTAGCTCAAAGAATAGTAAATGGAGATGTTCCTGAAGGGTTAAAAGATAAAATAATATTCTCACTAGATATGGGTTCACTAATTGCAGGGGCTAAATATAGAGGAGAATTTGAAGAAAGATTAAAAGCTGTACTTAAAGAAGTACAATCAAGTGAAGGAAAGATAATTCTTTTCATAGATGAAATTCATACAATAGTTGGTGCAGGTAAAACTGATGGTGCTATGGATGCAGGTAACTTAATTAAGCCTTTACTTGCAAGAGGAGAATTACACTGCATTGGTGCAACAACATTTGATGAATATAGACAATATATAGAGAAAGATAAAGCTTTAGAAAGAAGATTCCAACCGGTTATAGTTGAAGAGCCTTCAGTAGAAGATGCTATATCAATTTTAAGAGGATTAAAAGAAAGATTTGAAATCCACCACGGTGTAAGAATTCACGATTCAGCTATAATAGCTGCAGCTAAATTATCAGATAGATACGTTCAAGATAGATATCTACCAGATAAAGCAATCGACTTAATAGATGAAGCTGGTGCTATGATAAGAACAGAAATAGATTCACTTCCTACTGAACTTGATACTGTAAGAAGAAAAAAATTCCAACTTGAAATAGAAAAAGAAGCTTTATCTAAAGAAAAAGATGAGTTTTCTAATAAGAGATTAAAAGAAGTTGAAAAGGAACTTGCAGAAGTTAAATTAAAAGATGATGAAATGTCTGCAAAATACGAAAAAGAAAAAGCTCATATAATTGAACTTAGAGATTTAAAAGAGCAATTAGACGAAGCTAAAGGAGATATTGAAAAATACGAAAGAGCTTACGACTACAATAAAGTTGCAGAGATTCAATATAGCTTAATTCCAGAAATAGAGAGAAAAATAAAAGAAAAAGAAGAAGAAGTTAAAGAAAATTCTAAAGGTGCTTTATTAAAAGAAGAAGTTACAGAAGAAGAAGTATCACAAGTTTTAGCTAGATGGACTGGTATTCCAGTAACTAGACTTTTAGAAGGAGAACGTGAAAAACTTTTAAGATTAGATAAAGAATTACAAGCTAGAGTTATAGGGCAAGATGAAGCTGTAGAATCTGTATCTAACGCTATCCTTAGAGCTAGAGCTGGACTTAAAGATGAAAATAAACCTATAGGTTCATTTATATTCTTAGGACCAACTGGTGTTGGTAAAACAGAACTTGCAAAAACTTTAGCTAGAACTTTATTTGATAGTGAAGATAGCATGATTAGAATTGATATGTCAGAGTATATGGAAAAACAATCTGTATCTAGATTAGTTGGACCTCCTCCAGGATATGTTGGATATGAAGAAGGCGGACAATTAACAGAAGCTGTTAGAAGGAATCCATATTCAGTATTATTATTTGATGAAATCGAAAAAGCTCATCCTGATGTATTTAATATGTTCCTTCAAATATTAGATGATGGTAGACTTACAGATAATAAAGGTAAAACTGTAGATTTTAAAAACACAATAATCATTATGACTTCAAATATAGGATCACAATATCTATTAGATGGTAACACTAAAGATGGAATTAGTGATTCAGCTAAAGAACTAGTAATGGGTGAAATGAAAGCAAGATTTAAACCAGAATTCTTAAATAGGGTTGACGACATAATTATGTTTAGACCTCTTACAGAAGAAGGAATAACTAAAATCATAGATATTTTCTTAAGAGATGTTGAAAGAAGATTAGAAGATAGAAACATTAAATTAAATATTACAGAAAGTGCAAAACATATCTTAGCTAAAGAAGGATATGATCCAGTTTATGGTGCTAGACCATTAAAAAGATATATCCAAAACACTTTAGAAAATAGCCTAGCTAGAAAATTAATAAAAGGTGAAATAGGATATGGTATGACTGTAAAAATTGATGGAGAAGGGGATAATATTACAATTACTCCTGAAAAATAATAGCATATAAATCATTTCAAAATATAAAAATATTAATAAGTAAAGGATAGAAATTTAATTTCTATCCTTTATTTAATATATAAAAGAGGTGATTTTATGGAGTATATTGTTCCTAAAAATAATTATTTAGCTGTTTTATCAAGTGGAAAAGGAAAAGGTTTTGTAGATTATGAGGAGGCTAAGGCTTATATAAACAGATATTTTATGGAAAATTTAAATAGGCAAGGAAGAAAAAATATATATGCAAATTATGATATGTATGAAGAAAAGTCTACTGAGGATATAGCTTTTGTTCTTGGGGCTGAAAATGATGGAGTAAGTATTTATATGATAGAAGATATAATAGACTACATAAGAGATATGGAAATTGCAACAATTGATGAAAAGGAAGAAATAATTTCAAAGCTTTTAAATGAAGAATGTAATATAGATATTTATACAGCTGGGATTAAAAGCATCTTAGAAAATATAAATCCAGTCTTTCTTTAAACTAAGTGAAAGAGTGAGGTAAATGTCAAAAAGTTAAAGTTAGCATACCTAATTACTTTTAATTCTAAGTAATGGCATAAAACTAAATTGTAAAATATTACTATAAGTAATATAATGGCATAAGTTACAAATTTAGTTTGAGTAAAGGGGGATTACTATGCTATCATATAGATTTTTATTTGACATAGCAATAATATTACTTAGTACAAAATTTTTAGGGATTGTTACAAAAAAATTTAAGATGCCACAAGTAGTTGGTGCACTTATGGCAGGATTAGTATTAGGTCCTGCGATGCTTGATGTTCTTCACGAAACAGAGTTTATATCGCAAATGGCAGCGCTTGGAGTTATCGTTTTAATGTTTACAGCAGGTCTTGAAACTGATATTTCAGAACTTAAAAAAACAGGTAAGGTTTCATTTGTAGTTGCGGTATTTGGAGTTATAATTCCTTTATTATTTGGCCTTTTAGTTTCTAGTTTTTTTAATAGAGGAGATCTTTCTTATAATGGTACAAGTAGCTTACTTAAAAATATATTTATAGGGATAATACTTACAGCAACTTCAGTAAGTATTACTGTAGAAACATTAAAAGAACTAGGCAAACTTAACACAAGGACAGGTAACACTATACTTGGTGCTGCACTTATTGATGATATTTTAGGGATTGTAGGTCTTACTATAATTACTAGTATGGCTGACCCTTCTGTTGATATATTAGAAGTATTATTTAAAATAGTATTATTTTTTGTATTTTGCTTTATAGTTGGATATTTATTTCATAAAGTATTTGTAAAATGGATAGATAGATATAGTAAAGATATGAGAAGGTTTGTCATAGTTTCATTTGTTTTTTGTTTATTACTTGCATTTATAGCAGAAGAGTTTTTTGGAGTAGCAGATATTACGGGGGCATTTATAGCAGGTCTTATAATATCAAATACAGAAAGAACTAAATATATAAATGCAAGGTTTGAGACTTTATCCTATATTTTATTATCACCTATATTTTTTGCAAGTGTTGGAATAAAGGTTGAACTTACATCTATGAGTATGACTATAGTTTTATTTACATTATTATTACTAATAGCTGCTGTATCTTCAAAAGTTATAGGATGCTTTTTAGGAGCAAAATTTTTTGATTATAAAACAAAGGAGTCCCTCCAAGTTGGAGTAGGTATGGTTTCAAGAGGTGAGGTTGCACTTATAGTTGCAAATAAAGGTATGGCAGTTGGCCTTATGAATCCGTATTTTTTAGCACCTATAGTAATAGTTGTTGTTTTTACGACCGTTGTAACACCTATACTATTAAAACTTACCTTTAAAAATTAACTGATTCACTTTTAGTGGATCAGTTTTTTTATCTTAAATTAAGTTTCCAACATTATATTAAATAGAAAATATTATTCATTTGAAAAAAACACATAAAATTAGTAAAAGTCTTATATTATTTAAATATATTGTTATTAAAATACAAAAATACTCTTAAAAAATGTTATAATTATTAATGAAAAAAATCATATAAGGTGGAAAAAATGAGCGACTATATATTAAATGAGCTTTTAACTACAAAAAAAATGCAAGTCTTTTACGATGGGGATTGTTTAAATAAAGACTTCGATACTACTTTAAAAGACTTATATTTAAAAGCAAAAGAAAAGATGCTTATAGGAGATTATAAAGAAGCTAAAGATATATTAAAAAGTTTACTTAATGAAAACACTGAATCTGTACTTTTTGAGATAAACATTTATATAGATTTAGGGTTGATTTTGCAGTATGAAGATGATTTGATTGAGGCTTTTCTTAATTATTGTAGAGCTTTAGAATTAGCACTACTTCAAAACAATGAGACTTTAATTTCAAGGTGTTTTATAAATCTTTCTGAGATTTTAATACATTTAAATTACAAAGATGAAGCTTTATATATCTATAATCAACTAACACTACAGAATATTTCAAAAGACAAGTTATATTATATAATTGCAATAGCAAATTTATCTTATCTAAATTATTACTTTAATAACACTGAACTTGGGAATTATTATTCTAAATTATTTTTTGATATCGTAAGTATAAATAAATTAGATACTATGGCGTTTAATTTATTAGGTAACTACATATTAGGAGAGAGATATATTTCAGTAGGTTTTCACGAAAAAGGGATTTATTATTTAAATAAAAACCTTGAACTTTTAGAAAGAGAAAAAAGATATGAAGAACAGGTGTGGACGTACTTAGAAAAAGCTAGACTCTACAAAAAGCTAAAGGATGAAGAATCATCAAGAGATTTTTTAAATAAAGCTTTTGTTATTTCAAGAGAGTATAATAACACAATGCAAAAGGTTCAAATACTCGAAACTATGATACTTTATGGATTTGAAGATAATATAGAAAATGAAATTATTATAGAAGTTTTATTAGAAAAAGAAAAGATGGAGTATAAACAAAAAAAGAAGCTTATGAGAGCTAATATAAAATCTATTAAAGAAAAGTTAGACCTTTATAATGAAAAGCATAAAGAAGATCTTAAAAAGAAGAGTTTAGAAATATTAAAAAATAGCTTAGAAGATATAAATGCAAAAGATATTTTAACTAATGCATTTAATAGAAAATATTTAGACAACTTTTTAAATAAAGAATATTTTTTAACAAAAGAAATGTGTACATTTATAATGATAGATATAGATAACTTTAAATTAGTAAACGATATATTAGGACATCTTTTTGGAGATGAAACTTTAGTTCAGTTTTCTACGCAATTTGAATTAGTTGTTGGAGAGTTTGGAAAGGTTTTTAGATATGGTGGAGATGAGTTTTTAATAATATATGAGCATGATACTTTAGAAGATGGAATAAGTATTACAGAAGAAATAAGAAAATGTATTACGGATATTGATGTTTTTAAAGACATAAAAAGATACAGAATAACATTATCTTTAGGTGCAGTAACTATAAATCCAAAAGATAAAAAAATACATAATTCCTTAGGTATTTTAAATAGGTGTGATAAACTTATGTATTTTGGTAAAAAAGATGGAAAAAATCAAGTTAGATATGAAGTAATAAGTTAGATGTTATGAGGTTTTATTTATGGAATATAAAAATTTTGAAAAGTTAATATTTGAATCTTTTTTAAGACCAACTGAAATGCTATGCACCATAAAAAATAAAGAGATATTTTTAGATAAGGGCGAAGAAATGTTTTTAAAAGGAATAGCCTTATCTAATTTAGAAAAGTTTTTAGAGGCTGAGGAGCTTATAAAAAGTGCTATATGCTATTTAGAAAGTGAAGAAAAGGTTATTGAAGCTTATATAGAGATGGGGAAAATAAAATGCAGAAATAACATGATGCTAGATGGAATAGTTTGGTTTTATTCTGCACTAGAAAAAGCAAGTCTTATAGAAAATAGGGCTTTAACTTACTCTGTTTTAATAAATATAAGCTATGTTATTTCTTTTTATGGAATGCACAAAGAATCAATAGAAATATTAGATAATATTGATATATCTAAATATAAAAAGATAGCTAATAATGAAATATATAATTTATCGCTTATAACGATAGCAACTATATATTATAAGAATAATAAACTTAATTTAGGAGAAAAGATAGAAAAAGAGATATCCTTTAAAAAGGTTAAGGATAGTTTTGTCTTAAAAAAATATAAAAATATAATGGAGCTTTATAAAGCTCTAGCTTATAAAAATTTAGAACTCGGAGAAAAGAGTTATAAATATTTAATGGAGAATACAAATTATGATGTTGAAAGAGTAAGATATAAATATGTATTTTTTAAGCTTTTAGACGGATATAAGGAAAAGGAATTTATAATAGGTTTTTTAGAAGAAATAATAAAAGATTCAATTAAATATGGAAATGATTTTATTTTATTAAGAGGTATAGAGGATATTTACAATAAAGGATATATAAAAAATATTTCAAAAGATATATGTATCAGTGTATTTTTAAGAGAAAGTAAAAGGTTTAATGAAGAAAAGCAAAGTTTAATGAACTTTACTATAAACAATATAAGTGAAAAACTTTTACTTAAAAAGAATCTTTTAAATAGAAAAAATAAAATATGTAAGTTAAGTGAAGAAATTTCAGAACTTAAAGTTGAATCTGTAAAGGATGGACTAACTGGCGCGTTTAACAGGCTTTATTTAGATAGTTTTAGTGCAGATAGGCTTAGAAAGAAATTCTTTACTATAGCTTTTATGGACCTAGATAATTTTAAATTAGTAAACGACACTAGGGGACATATATTTGGAGATAGAGTATTAGTTGAAATGTCATCAAACCTTGAGTGTTTACTACGAAATAAAGGAAGCTTAATAAGATTTGGCGGAGATGAGTTTATAGTTTTCTTTGAACACAATGATATTGGGGAAGGATTAGAACTTATAAAATATATTCATAAGAATATAAATGGATTAAGTGTAAGTAGGTACTCAAAATATGATATAAGTGTATCTACAGGTTCTTTGACTATTGAAAAAAGTAGAATGTTTGAAAAAAGTATATATAAATATATAGAAGAATGTGATAGGCTTATGTATAAAGTGAAGGGAGATTCAAAAAATAACTTCATACATAAATATATTTGTTAGTAGATAATTAAAATATAGTTAATTTTAACAAGTAAGTATATATTTATAGTATAATTGTTTTAGTAAATCTTTTAGTTTTAGGAAGGAGAAAATATTATGAGATATGGAAGTTCAAATCCAGCAATGGAAAAAGGATTTAATTCTATTTTAGAATCAGATAAAGAAGGACAAATGACTGTATCAGGAAGTGTTGTAAAAACTCTTATTTTACTTGCAGTTTTAGCTGTAAGTTTTATATGGAGCTATGCATACGTACCATTTAGTTATGGAACTATGATGATAGTATCAATACTTACTTTAGTTATTGCAATGATAACAACATTTAAACCAGAGGTAGCAAAATTCACTGCAATCATTTATTCTGCTTTTGAAGGTCTATTTTTAGGAAGTATTTCAAACCTTTTTGATCAGTACTATAACGGAATAGCAGTACCAGCTATTTTACTTACAATAGTTTGTGTTGCTGTTACTATGTTAGTATATGGTAAAAATCCAAGCATAGCTGATAAAACTAGAAAAGGGGTTATGATAGGTTTAATAACTATCTTAGTAACTTCATTAGTTTCAATGGTTTTAGGTTTCTTTGGAGTAAGTGTTCCTATTTACGGAAATGGACCTATAGGGATAGGGTTTAGTTTGATTGTAGTTGTATTAGCAACAGTTAGCTTAATGCAAGATTACGATTTTATAGTTAAGGGCTCTAGAATGGGCGCACCTAAATATATGGAATGGTATGGCGCATTTGGTTTAATGGTTACTTTAGTATGGTTATATCTAGAGATATTACAACTATTAGCTAAATTAGTTAGTGATAATGATTAAAAGATATGAAGCTTAAGCTTCATGTCTTTTTTTATAACTATCTTAAAAAATATATATGATATAAGTTTAAACTTACTATATAAAAGTAAAGACCTAAAATTTTGAAATTTATAAATTATATTGAATTTAAAATATAAATGTTTTGTAAAGTAAGATTTTTGTATAAAATTAAAAAAACTCCTTAAAATAAAATTAACATAAGGAGTGATAAAGATGCATGAAATAATTAACTTTAAAGATAATAAAGACGATTTAAAAGAAAATAAAAGGGGTATAGATGGAAATACACCAGAGTATTATAAAAATTTTAGCAAAACTTTAAACTGTGAATGCCTCGATTCAGTTAAAAAAGAAGAAGAGGTTAAAAGTACTCTAAAATAAAAAAGGTATCTAAAGATTTCTTTAGATACCATAACTTTTATATTATTTTTTTATAATTTTTTTCTCATATCTACTATAAAGTATTAACGCTATACTTGAGAAAATTATAGGGCCTGCTATTTGGAATATAGTAGCTACATAATCTCCTGAAACTATAATTGGTTTAATTATAGTAAAGAAGTTTGCAAAAGCTATTGTAATTATTACTATAGTTACCCAAAATCTAATTGCCTTACGTGATTTATAAACTTCAAAAGGTTTTTCAATTTCCTTTTTCTTTTTAAATGATATAAAGGCAAATGCTATAAACATATAAGGTATTGTCATAGCAACATTACTCATAAGGATTAAATAATTTAAAAAAGTTGATGCTGTGTCACCACCAAATGATGAGATTAATATAATAGCACATACTACTAAGCATTGAATCCACATAGCGTTTTTTGGCATTCCATTTTCATCTATTTTTATAAATGATTTTGGCCAAAGTTCTTTTGGAGTTCCTTCTATTAACTGCTTTATAGGTGAGTAAGTTAACGTAAAGAAAGCACCAAGTAAAGCTAAGAACATTGAAAGACCTATAAACCTTGCAAACCAAATCCCAATCTCTAGTGAAGCGCCTTGAGTTAGGTTAAACGCTTGTCCTAGAGAATACCCTAAGTTTTGCATAACAACATAACTTGCGTTTGCCATATTAACATTTGGATTGTTTAAAGTTTCTGACCAATTAGTAAAAAAGCCTACACACAATATTCCAAGAGAGTATCCTAAGGCTATTAAAACCGCTGAGATTTTAATTCCTTTTGGGAAAGTTTTCTTTGGATTTTCAGTTTGATCCACTAAACCACCTATAGCCTCTAAACCACCGTATGCAAAAACAGCAAAAACTACAAACCCAAAAATACCAACTGGTGATTGGTAGGTCGGGTCAGGTGATGTGAAAAAGGCAGCTTTAGTAATAGGTTCTGCTAACTTAAAACCGTTAAGTGCTAGAACTATAAAAGCTCCAACTAATAAAACTACATTAGATAAAGCTACGAAAGTACCACCTATAGACGTTACTTTTTTTATGTCATCTAAACCTTTTGATGATGTATAAGTAACTAAAGAGATAAATATTATTCCAAGTAGTGCCATAGTCTGTGGTGCACTTAGTCCAAATAATGACCAAGAGGCTGTGTTATCTTGACCAAATAAAAGGTTTGAAAAAGGTACCCAGATTGATGAAGAGGTTGATACCATCCAAATTAAATATGATGTATACCACATAAAAGTAACTACAAAGGCATACTTTGGACCTACTGATTTATCCATCCAAGAATAAATACCACCACGTTCCTTTCTAAAAGCAGCACCGTATTCAGCCATCATTAAACAATAAGGTAAAAAGAATGTTATAGCTGAAAGTACATACCAAGGAATTGATGAATATCCCATTAAAAGATAAGCTCTTGCGATATTTGTAAAACCAAAAACTGACGTAAATATCATTAAGATTAATGATAGAAGCGTCAATTTGTCTTTAGTTTGTTTTGTACTCATAAAAAAATCCTCCTAAGTATAAAAATAATTTTATTATAATACTTTATCACATTAAAGTGGAGGTCAAAAGTTAACAATCTATGAAGGCGGATTAGTTATATTATATTTTAAATAGTAAAATAGTATTAAATAAAATATGAAACGATAAAATAAAAATACTTGTAACAGTTTGTTTACAAAAATTTCAATATTAATACAATGAAATTTGTTATAATTTTAATATTATTTTTTTATAGTATATATGTAGTTGCTCGCATTTTGTCGAGCTAAAATTTCGGAGGTTTATTATGAAGAAGATTTTAAGCGTATTTAAAAGGGATATCCGAGCTATTATGAAAAATCCAATCGCAATTTTAATAGTGGTAGGGATTTGTATTATTCCTTCTCTTTACGCGTGGGTAAACATTAAAGCGAGCTGGGACCCTTATTCAAATACCGGCACAATACCAATTGCAATAGTCAACAATGATAAAGGGGCAAAGTTAAATGACAAAGAACTTAACATGGGTGACGATGTAGTTGATAAACTAAAAGATAATGATAAGATTGGTTGGAAATTTGTAGACCAAAAACAAGCAGATATAGGTGTAGTAGATGGAACTTATTATGCTGTAATTGAGATACCAGAAGATTTTTCTAAGGATTTAACAAGTCTTACAACTAACGATCCTAAAAAACCAGACATTATTTATAAAGTAGATACAAAAGCAAATCCAGTATCAGGGAAAATCACAGGTGCAGCGGAAGAGTCATTAGTTCAAGAAATAAAAACAAGTTTTATTTCTACTGTAAATGCAACAGTATTTAGTTCTATAGGTGACGTTTCAAAGCAAGTTGAAAAAAACAAAGACAATATAATAAAAATGAAAAATGAAATTATATTATTAAATGATCATATGGATACTGTGCTTAATATTTTAGGGGATGTATCTCAAAATTCAGAAAATCTAAACACTTACCTTTTAGGAATAAAAGATACGTTACCAAGTCTTACTAAAAGTTTAGAAGACATGCAAAAAAATACTAAAGATGCTAAAGGGTTAGCAAGCTATACTAAAAATAGTTTAAATAATTCAATAAGCAATTTAGAAACTAACATGAGTAATTTAAAAGCATCTAGTGATAGAATGAATGTAGCTATTAAAAATTTAATGGATGATGTTAATTCAGGAATAGATAGTAGCACAAGCAGTTCATTAAACGTAATAAGACAAAACGCTCAAAGTATGAAAAAAAATATTGAAGCTTTAGTAACATATCTAAGGGCTATTAATGATAAAGTTCATAATGAAAGCTTAGATAAGTTAATTAAAAGCTTAGAAGGAATTAATACAACTATAGATAGTGAACTTAAAAAGATAGATGATATTCAAAATTCTATAAATAGTTCAAATGGAAATATTAATTCAGAACTTCAAGGGTTACTTGATATCTCAAATGGTATAAGTAGTAAGGTTAATAACACATTTAATGAGTATAATTCATCTGTAAAACCAGAACTTAATAATATATTTGATAAGTTTATTAATTTGACAAACGATGCAAATAAGATATTAGAAGGTTCTAAAAAGACAGTAACTCAAATTAATACTATTATAAATTCCGCTATAGACGGAACTAAACTTACAACAGAAACTGCAAATCATCTAAAATCAACCTTAGAAAACTTTAAAGGTGATATAAGTGAATTAAGTAAAAAATTAAAAGAAGTTAACGATAATGATCTAGCTAAAATTCTTTCAATAATTCAAAGCGATCCAGATTTAATGGGAGAAAATATAGCAACACCTTTTGATGTTAGAGATGAATCAATCTACAAAATAGCAAACTACGGAACAGGAATGACACCTATTTATTCAGTTCTTGCAATTTGGGTTGGAGGATTTGTTCTTACATCAGTACTTAAGACTACAGTTCCAGAATTTCCTGGAAGTGAAGAACTTACACCTAGGGATGTTTACCTAGGAAAGCTTATATTATTTTTAGTACTTGGTATTATCCAATCACTAATAATAGTACTTGGGGATAAGTATTTGCTTGGGGTGCAAGTTGATAATATGCCATTATTTTTAGCGTTCTCCATAGTTATAGCATTATGTTTTAATATAATAATATATACTTTAGTATCCTTACTTGGAAACTTAGGTAAAGCTATATCTATTATAATAATGGTTTTACAAATAGCAGGTTCAGGTGGAACGTATCCTATACAATTAGACCCTGTATTCTTTAGAATAGTTCAGCCATTTTTCCCATTTACCTATGCATTAGGTGGATTTAGGGAAGCTATAGCAGGACCTCTAGTAAGTAGCGTAGTGATGGATTTTGCAATGCTTATATTATTTGGAGGAATATTCTTGATTATTGGTATTCTATTTAAAGAAAAGTTAGATAAAAAAATAAGTCGATTCGAAGAAAAATTCGAAGAGTCTGGAATTGCAGAATAGGGGGCTAGTTATGAAGAATGTATTTAAGATTTTCAAAAGAGATTTGAAAAATATAAAAAAGAATCGTGCAGCGCTAGCTATAGTAATTGGGTTATTTTTCGTACCATCTCTATATGCATGGGTTAATATAAAAGCCTGCTGGGACCCCTATGTTAATACTTACAACTTACCAGTTGCAGTAGTTAACAATGACCAAGGTGCTACCCTTGAAGGCAAAAATGTAAATATAGGTAATGAAATAGTTGAAGAACTTAAAAATAATAAAGATATAGGTTGGAAGTTTGTAAGTGACTGGGAAGGAAATTACGGTTTAAATGAAGGTAATTACTATGCCTTAATTGAAATTCCAAGTAATTTTTCAAGTGATTTAGTAACACTTGCAAGTGCAAACCCTAAAAAGCCAGAAATTATTTATAAGGCAAACCAAAAAGCTAATGCTATAGCAACAAAGATCACAGATGTTGCACAAACAAAATTTACAGAAGAAGTTAAAACTAACTTTGTAAAAACTGTAAATGAAGAAGCTTTTAAATATTTAAATGAATTAGGTGCAAAAATCGAAAGCAATAAACCTAAAGTTTTAGAATTAAAAGAAGCTATGAATGAAGCTAGTGAAAATATGACTAAAGTTCAAAATCAAATTGAAAAATCATCTAAAAATTCAAAAGAGTTTAGTGATTACTTAAAGAGTGTTCAAAATGATTTACCAACAGTAACTGACGGAATAAACTCACTACAAAGTATTTTAGATAGTAATAAAACATTAATCACAAACACAAGAATGACTGTAAATGATATGAGCAGTAACATGAAAAATGATTTAATGCAAATTCAAATGATAAGTGATAAATGTAATGATCAAATAAGAAAACTTAAAGAAGATTTAAATAACAATATTACTATTAATGGTGCTGAAATATCAAAAAACATAAAAAATATTATTTCTTCACTAAACAATATAAACAAAGTTATAGATAATAATTTAAAAATACTAAATGATTTAAATTCTAAATATCCAAACTTAGGATTTGGATCAGGTATAACAGCACTTCAATCTATGAAAGAAGGAATAAATAGAGAAATTGATGCTTTAAATAAATTAGATAGTGCAGTATCTGGTGGAGATAAAAATGCTATAAGTAGTGCACTTGATAATTTAAGCAAAATTAACGATGAATTAAATACTAAAATTTCTACAGGAGCTAGCACATTTTATAATGTAGTATTACCTGGAATAAATAATATAAGTTCAGTTTTAGAACATGGTAATGATTCAGCAAACACAGCATTAGATAGCTTAAGAATTGTAGTTCCACAGCTTAATGCATTAACTAGTTTCGGTATTTCAAGTGGTAGCGTAGCTACAACTCAAATAGATAGAATTTCAGATAAAGTTTCAGAATTCAAAGAAAAGCTTGATAAAGTTCAAAAGGAAACTAAAGATATAAATAATAAGACTTTAGATGATCTTATAGCTTTAATGAAAAAGAATCCTGATACTATGGCATCATTTATGTCATCACCTATAAATGTTAAAGAAGAAAAAATATATAATACAGACGTCTTTGGCGTTGCATTAACTCCATTTTATACTGTACTTGGTATTTGGGTTGGTGCACTACTTATGACATCTATGCTTTCAACAGAAGTTAAAGATTTTAAAGATGGAAAGAAAGAGCCTTCTGTTACTGAAAGACACTTTGGAAGATTACTATTATTTGTTTGTATATCATTTATTCAAACATTTATAGCAACTCTTGGAGACATTTTAGTTCTCGGAGTAAAGCCAGAGTCCGTAGGGCTGATGTTTGGTTTTGCATTTTTATCTAGCTTAACATTTATGATAATGATTTACACTTTAGCATCATTATTTGGAAATGTTGGTAAAGCTATTGCAGTTGTAATTATGGTATTCCAAATTGCAGGTTCAGGGGGAATTTATCCAATTCAAACTAACCCAGAGATATTTGGTATTTTACAACCACTATGGCCATTTACTTATGCTATAGATGGATTTAGAGAAGCTATAGCAGGACCGATTTGGCCTACAGTTTATTCAGATATAAAAATGTTATGTATGTTTATAGCCGTATTCTTACTTTTAGGATTCTTAAAAAGACTTTTCCACAAAGGTAATGAATTTATGGAACATAAATTTAAAGAAGCTCAAATATAAAAAAAGCTGCCAAAATATTTGGCAGCTTTTTTTAATTAATTTTGATATTTTTTTTAGCAAGTTTTTTATTAGTATTTTCTCTTATTAATCTGTATATAACGCTAAAGGCTGGAATTCCAAGAAGGAATCCTAAAAGCCCAAATAAACTTCCCCCAACAAGCATTGCAAGCATAACCCAAATAGGACTTAACCCAACTGAATTACCTACAACTCTAGGGTAAATGAAATGTCCTTCTACTTGTTGAAGTGCTAGTATAAATATTAAAAATATTAAAGCCTCTATAGGTTTAATCATAAATATTATAAATATAGCAGGAATAGTTCCAATAAAAGCACCAAATATAGGAATTAAACTAGTAACGCCTATAATTACACCTATAAGAAGTGCGTAAGGAAGTCCTAAAATTAACATTCCTATAGTGCAAAGAGTTCCTATAATGCATCCTTCTAAACACTGCCCTCCAATGAATTTTGAAAAAATATCATTAGATAGACTACCTATTTCTAAAAGCTTATCTGCAAATTTTATTTTTAAATGTGCATAAATGAATTTCTTTAAAGTTAAAGATAACTTCTCTTTGTTTGCAAGCATATATATTGAAAATATCAATGCTAAGAAGAAAGTAACTATACCAGATGTTACTGAAATAGTAAAATCTAATACATGAGATACTGCAACTCCTAAAAATTCACTTGCAAATTGAAGAACATCTTTCCACATAGATAAAATATCATTTATTAGTTTATCTGCGCCAGGAATATTACTTAAATTTTGGTCTATCATATGTTCAAATGAGTTTAAGTATCTTGGGATACTTTCAGTTAACGTAGACATACTTTTAACTAATTGAGGTATAACAAATACCATAAGAGTTATAAGAAGACCTATAATTAAAATTAAAGTTAATATTATGGCAAGTGGTCTTTTAAGTTTTTTAAATTTTTCATATTTTCTAGATTCTAGAGGGAAAAGTATAAACTTCTCAATTAAAGTCATAGGAATATTTAAAACAAAAGCGATTCCTATAGCACCTATAAAGGGAGTTAATATTCCAAGTCCACTAGATAATAAATTCCAAACCTTTTCAAAATTTAAAAGAACATAAGAGAGTACAATAATATAAGTTGCTAAAACAATATTAGGTTTTAGTTTTTCTTTAAAATCCTTCAAAAGAAATCCCCCTGTAAATATATTACATAATAGTTTAAACTTATATAAAAAATATTATACACTTTATACTTATTTATAACAACGAAGGAAGTAAAATATTTTGAACGTGAAGTCTGTGTGAATTTTAACTAAGTAAAATAAAAAAATGATATTATAAAATTATATATTAGAGATAAAAGGTGATTTAAAATGAGTAAAATTTTAGTTGTTGAAGATGAAAGAGAAATAAGAGAATTAGTAGTAGAATTTTTAAAAGAAGAAGGGCATGAAACGGACTTTGCAGAAGACGGCCTTATAGGGTATGAAAAGTTTAAAGAAAATGATTATGATCTTTTAATTATAGATTGGATGATGCCAAAATTAGATGGATATTCACTTTGTAATTTAATTAGAAATGAGTCTGATGTTCCTATAATTTTTTTAACTGCATTAGATGGTGAAGAAGATCAAATTAAAGCTTTTGATGCAAAAATAGATGATTATATAAGTAAGCCATTTTCATTTAAAATTTTAATAAAAAGAGTTGAAGCTGTTTTAAGAAGAAGAGAAAAAGATAATTCTAAATTAAAAAATACATTCTTAGATTTAGAATTAAATGAAGAAACCTATAAAGTATTTCAAAATAGTGTTGAGCTAGAATTAACTTTAAAAGAATTTAATATATTAAAAATGCTTATAAGAAGTTACCCAAGGGTTGTTTCTAGAGAGATGCTTATGGATGAAGTTTGGGGATATGAGTATTACGGAGATATGAGAGTTATAGATGCTCACATAAAAAATATAAGAAAAAAGATTTCAAAAGATTATATAAAAACTGTAAAGGGGATAGGCTATGTACTTAAAGAGGATGCTTAATAATTTTAGTATTAAAAAGAAAGTATTTATTATCTCTACTGTTTTTGTAGTAATAACGTCCCTAGTAATCTATTCACTTTTATATCTTTTATTTCCTAAAATTTATTTAAGTAATAAAGAAAGCATAATAAATAGTAGTTTAGAAGATACTTTAAAAACTCTTAAAGAAGATTCAAATATAGATTACAGATACGCTTTAAATGAATTTTCTTATAATAATGGGTCGCAGGTATTTGTTTTTAATGATAAAAACGATTTAGAATATACTACTGTAAAAGATTTAAATAAACCATTTTTTAGAGAAGGTAATAAGGTTCCTCCTCAAAATAAAGATATAAGAGGAAGCAGAAGCGAAATTAAAATAAAAAAAAGGATATACATAAAAAGTATAGATGAATATAGAGAGATTATATCTATAACTCCATTAGGCTATAAAAAGGATATAGATGACGTTATGACTATTATACTTCCTATAATGCTAGTTTTAACGATAATAATAGGCTCTATAATAACATATATCTACTCAAAAACTATAAGTAATCCGCTACTTAAAATTAACTCAGTTTGTAAAGCTATAGCTAAAAAAGATTTCTCTAAAAAGCTAGATTTTCAAGGTATAGATGAATTTGCAGAGCTTTCAAAATCTATAAACCTTATAAGTGAGAATTTAAAAGAAAATATTTTAAAATTAGAAAAAGCAAATAAAAAATTAAAATTAGATATAGAAAAAGAAAAGTTACAAGATAGAAGAAGGCGGGATTTTTTAAGGGCTATATCACACGAACTTAAAACTCCAATAACTATTATTAACGGGCAAATAGAAGGAATGATTTATAATATCGGAAAGTACAAAGACCGGGATAAATATTTAAACCAAACTTTAAAAAGTGTAAATAAACTAAAAAAATTAACTTCTGAAATAATAGAAGTAAGTAAAGTAGAAGAAGAAGTTAAAGTTAATAAAGAATTAGTAAATATAAAAGATATGGTTTTAGATATAGTATCCTCTAGAGAATATTTAATAAATAAGAGTAAAAAACATTTAGATATAAGTATAGACGAAGAGGCTGTAGTTTATATTGATAGATCTATTTTAGAAAAGGTTTTATCAAATATAATTGGAAATAGCATTAAATATTCAAAAGAGAATATTAAAATTTTTATGGAAGAAAATATTTTAACTATAGAAAATGACATATTTAAAGAATTAGAAGTGGAAACAGATAAATTATACGAAGCCTTTTATAGAGTAGAGGAGTCACGAAATAGTGAAAGTGGCGGAAGTGGACTTGGGCTTTATATAGTTAAAACTTTCTTAGAATTACACGGAGACATTAAATATAAACTTCAAATAAAGGATAATAAATTCATATTTAAGTTAGAATTTTTATAATTCACATTAGATTCATATTGGATTCATACACCTTACAGCTTGTGTCTATATCCTAGACATATAGAAAGTTAAGGAGTGTGACGATATGAATTTTTTTGTTCGTGGATTTTTAAGTATTAAAGAAAGAATAGGGAAAACTGCTTTGTTATTTTTAGTAATAACAACTGTAAGCGTATTTGTTTTAGCAGGTTTTTCAATAAAAAGTGCAACAGAAAATGCTAGTATTTTAGCTAGGCAAAAGTTAGGAGCTACAATTTCCTTATCTCAAAATATGGATAAGATGAGAGAAGAGATGAGAAGTTCTAGAGAAAGCGGAAAAGAACCAGATTTTAAAATAACAAAAACTTCTGTAAAAAAGAGTGATGTAGATAAAATACTAACTTTAGATAATATTAAAGATTATAATATCTTAAATAATACAGAGGCAAATAGTTCTCTAGCACCTATAGAAAGTAGTACAACAGAAGAGTTTACAAAAGATATGGGAAGCATGAGAAGAGATATGCCTAAAATGGTTTCAGGAGATTTTACTCTTCAAGGAGTTAGAATGATGACAGAGGAGGATGGTTCTATAGTAAGTGGAAGAGCTATAAATGCTGATGATGCAGGTAAAAATGTAGTTGTAATTGAAGAAACACTTGCAGAGAAAAACGATATTAAAGTTTCAGATAAAATAAAGATAAAAGATGTAAATGATGAAAAAAGTAAAGAAGTAGAAGTAGTTGGAATATATAAATCAAGTTCTGAATTAAATGATAACGCTATGAGAAATAACGCTATGAATCCATATAATAAAATTTACTCAAGCTATACATTTGTAAACACTATAAAGGGTGCAGATAGCGGTGATATAGATAGAGCAGAGTTTTATGTTAACGATCCGGTAAATGTTGATTCAGTTTTAGAAAATGCAAATAAGTTAGATATAGACTTCGATTTATTTAAATTAGATGCAAATAACGGGGAGTATGAAAAAATGATGGGACCTATAGAAAACGTAGGATCATTTGCAAATGCTACTGTTGTAATTGTATCTATAGCAGGTGCTATTATATTAGGATTAATAATAATGCTATGGATAAAAGATAGAAAAAATGAAATAGGAATTTTGTTATCTCTTGGAGAAAGTAAATTTAAAATAATAAGTCAATTTGCAGTGGAAGTATTAATAATTTTAGTATTATCACTTGGAGTAGCTGGAATAATAGGAAATGCTGTAAGTAACAAACTAGGAGAAGTTTTAGTTCAAAAAGAAATAAGTTCTTTTAGTGAAAATAACAAAACCAATGATTATATGATGGGGCCAAACGGTATGGGAGGAGATTTTAAAGGAGATAGAAATAATCAAAATGTAGAAACAATAGACAAATTAGAAGTTAACGTATCTATAAGTGATTTATCAAAAATGGTTGGAATTTCTTTAATTATCTCATTTTTAGCTATCGCTATTCCATCTATCGGAATAATGAGATTAGAACCTAAAGAAATATTAAGTAAGCATAATTAGAAAGGAATGATATTTTTATGGAGAAGGTATTAAGTTTAAAGGATGTATCCTATTGGTATGATAATAAAAAAGTTATATTAGAATCTTTAAATGTAGATTTTGAAAAAGGGAAATTTTATACGATAGTTGGACCGTCTGGAAGTGGGAAAACTACATTTTTATCACTTGTTTCAGGTTTAGATAAAGAAAAATCAGGAGAAGTATTATATTGTGGAGAAGATTTAAAAAAGATAGGACTTTCAAAGTTTAGAAAAAAATATGTATCTATAATATTTCAAGGATATAATTTGTTAAATTATATGACAGCACTTCAAAATGTTTTAGTCTCTATAGATATTAAAAATTTAAAGTTAGATGATCCTAAAGAAGTTGCACTAAAAATGCTTAAAAAGGTTGGGATAAACGAAGATGCAGCAAATCAAATGGTTCTAACTTTAAGTGGAGGGCAGCAGCAAAGAGTAGCTATAGCTAGAGCTTTAGTTTCAAATACAGATTTAATTATTGCAGATGAGCCTACAGGGAATTTAGATGAAAGGACCTCAAAAGAAGTTATAGAATTATTGAAAGATTTAGTTAAAAATGAAGATAAATGTTTGATTATGGTTACTCATAATAATGATATAGCTAAAGAATCTGATATAACTTATAGGCTTAAGGACAAAAATTTAATTAAAGAATAAAGTGAAAGGTGATAGATAAATCTATCACCTTAAGTTTGTTTTTTAGAAATTTCCCACAATAGTCAAATCAATTATTGTAGTCCGTTTTCGTATTGTTCTACCATTCTTTTAACCATTTCTCCACCAACGCTTCCGCATTGTTTTGAAGATAGGTCTCCATTGTAGTTAGAAAATGGAACTCCTAATTCTGTAGCTACTTCATTTTTGAATCCTGATAGTGCTTTTTTTGTTGATTTGCTTGTCATAATAGGTCCCTCCTAATAATAAAACAATTTATAAAACTCATTTACTTGAGCTTTATGATTATATTTTGCGTAAAAAAGAGTAGAATAAACTATGATATTAAAGGGATATATGGAAAATTTTATTTAAAACTAGCTAATCCTTTAAGGGAAGGAACTCCATATAGAGTCTCAGCAGATTTAACTGCTCTTAAAATAGCTTTTTCCATAACATTACTTGATAGCATACCGACTGTAGTTACATCAGATTCAATTTTATTTGTTGCCATAGTAAATATAGTATCTCCGTCAAACATAGTGTGAGCAGGTCTCATAGTTCTTGCAAAACCATTATGTGCCATAGAAGATACCTTTTTTGCTTCTGCCTTTGTAAACTTAGCATTTGTAACTATTATTCCAATAGTTGTGTTTCCTTTAAAAGGAGTTTTTTCTTTATTTATATTATTTAATAAAATATTTTCACTATTTAAAAAAGTTTTTGTACTTCTATCAAAGGCACCAGCTACAATTTCTGAATTTTTAGGGTCTATAACATCACCTAAACAGTTAACGCAAACTATAGCACCGACCTTTAATCCGTTAACTTCTACAGCATAAGTTCCAAGTCCGCCTTTCATAGAAGTATCAGGTCCTAAAAGTTTTCCAACAGTTGCACCAAATCCTCCACCTATATTACCGTTTATATCACCAGAATAAGTCTCAGAGTTTATACAAGCTTTATAACCCATTTCTTTATCAGGTCTAGCTTTAGGGTCTTTAAAAGCTAAATCAAATAATACAGCCTGACATACTATAGGAACTTTAGCTACAGTTACGTCAAATCCTATATCTCTTTCTTCTAAATATTTCATAACTCCAGAAGAAGCATCAAGTCCAAAGGCACTTCCACCAGATAAGACTACAGCGTGAACTTTTTCTACCATCTCTGATGGGTCTAAAAGGTCTGTTTCTCGAGTTCCAGGTGCACCACCACGAACGTCTACACCGCCTGTTGCACCATCTTTTGCTATAACTACAGATACACCAGTTCCACCGACTTCATCTTCTGCGTGACCTAATTTAATTCCATCTATATCTATAAACTTAATTTCTTTTAATTCATTCATTTTAAATACCTCACTTTAAAAATAAAATTAATAAAAAAGCTGTATCTAATATAAATACAGCTAATAAAAAACCTATTTCTTTAATTTTTGAATTGCTTTTACAACCGGTATAGCTATTAAGGCTGAGACTATAGATTCTGGGATACCATTTGTAAGAGCGATAGTGCCTATAGCACCACCTGCTGCATTTTGAGATATTCCCATAAGATTTGCGTATTGGTTTAAATAAAGGATGTAAATTAAACCTAAAACTCCAACTGTGTTTGTAAGTGTACCTAGAACAGCTGCTATACCTACAGATATAGATTCATTTTTAAATTTATTCTTAAAAAACTTATAAATATAGTATGCTACAAGTCCTATTAAAATTCTAGGAACTAAAGATACTATAGGGTTTAAGAAGAATGGTGATAATAAAACAGGTGCAGTTGCAGCCTGATACATAGAGAATAATCCAAAGACTAGTCCTACCATCATTCCAACTATTGGCCCTTCAATAATTGCTCCAATAATTACAGGTACGTGCATTATAGTTGCCTTCATAAAAGGCAGTGGTATAAAACCAAGTCCTGTAAGACCCATAAATATTGAAATACCTGAAAGCATTCCTATAATTACAAGTTGACGAATACCAAATTTTTGCTTTTTAATACTTTTTTCCATTTTAATCCCCCGTTCTTATTCCATATATTTTGGATATAATTCGGCAAAAAACAATATCTTAAGTTTTGTTTATTTGCGTTCAGTTTCTATAATAGAATACCGACAAGGATTATTTTATCACCATAATTGTATATAGTTCAAGATATATTGTTAAAAAAATATCTAGTTTATGTATCTTTATTTTAAAAACGTTGAAAACACTAGAAGTACAGGAAAAAGAAAATATATTCTGAAAATTTTAACTATTGAAATTGTTTAGATAATTGCAAAATATTATTACAATTAGAGGATAAAAATAGAAAAAACTTAGGAAATAGTTATTTATTTAACTATTTCCTAAGCTCTTACTTTTTTTCAGGTATAACTAAAGCTAAGACTAAGTAAACAAGAAATGTAGTAAAACAACTAAAGAAAAGGCTAATTACAAATATTACTCTAATTAATACAGGATCAATATTTAAATAATCGCCAAATCCTTCACAAATTCCAAGAAACTTACCTTCTTTAGGCATACGATAAAGCTTTTTTTCTACCATAAAATCACCTCTTTAAATTATAGCATAGTAACCTTATTAAAATGCTTATATTATGTATTAAAGTTAAAAAAAGTTTGTTATACTTTAAATATAACAAACTTATAGGAGGTATATATTATGATATTAGAATTGGATACAACATCTGAAATTCCAATTTATCAGCAAATAAGAAATTCTATTGTAATTGGCATTGCAAGAGGAAAACTTAAAGAAGGAGATAGTTTACCTTCTGTTAGAAGTCTTGCAAGTAGTATAGGAATAAATTTGCATACTGTAAATAAAGCATATAACTTATTAAAAGATGAAGGTTATTTGATTGTAGATAGAAGAAATGGTGCTATGGTACATTTAGATTTTAGTGGAAAAGAAGAAAGGTTTATGGACTCTTTAAAAGAAAATATTGAAATCTCAATTGCAGAATGTATAGTTCGTAAAGTTAAAGAAGAAGAGATAATTAGAATTATAAAAGAAAAATTTAAAGATATTTAGGAGTGAGTTTATGAAAGACGAATTTATTTTTATTACTTTTTTAAATATACCACTTGTTATATTTTTTATTTACTTAGCATTAAATACTGAAAGATTTAAATGCAGCGGTATATATTATGGGGTAAGAGTTCCAAATAAATATAAAGATGGTAAAGAAATAGTATCTATTACAGAAAAATATAAAAAGAAGATAATATTTGAAATAATAATAACATTTTTAGCTATTTCGATAATATCTTATTTTTTATCATATATTATTGTTTTTGTAATAGGAATTTTAATAGTCCCTATAGTATTTACTATTCAGTATAAAAATGCTAATAAAGAAATTTTAAAAGTGAAAAAGGACAAGGGCTGGAATAATGAGTTTAAAGGTAAGATTTATGTTGACTTAAATGTTAAAGGCACTGAAGATAATGTGAAGATTAATAATAAACCATTTATTATAGCTTTAATTATAGCGATTATACCTTTAATTATTACTCTTTTTATATATAAAAGTTTACCTAGCACATTAGCTATGCAGTTTGATTTTAGCGGAAATCCTTCAAGGGTAATAAGTACGCATACTTTAGGTGGATTTTTAGAGCTTATAATGATACCTATTTTAAACATTTTTATAGTTTTTATATTTTATATAACAACTTTATATGATTTTAAAAAAAGAAAGACTCAATCTTTAAATGGAGGAACGTATAACCAAATAAAATTTAAAGATAAGATAACAGGAGAGGCATTAAATAAGTTAAACGGAATCTCAGCATTACTTACAGCAGTATTTTTATTTTTTATAAATATCTATTTACTAAAACTAATTCCCCAAGATAAAAATACTTTTTTAATTTTGATGGGATGCACTGGTGTTTTTGTTTTAATTATAATTTTAGTCTCTATTAAAGCTATGAATGATACCACAAAGTCTTCAAAAGGTGATTTAAATGAAAAAGAATACTATAGAGATGATGATGAGTATTACAAACTTGGAATGTTTTATTATAATCCTTTAGACCCATCAATACTTAAAGAAAAAAGATATGGTATAGGATATGATTTAAATTATGGAAACATAATATCTAAAATAATAATGGGTGTATGCATACTATGTTTACTTGGGTCAATAATATTAACAGGTATAAATTATATGTGAGGTGCGTTATGAAATTACTAAATATAGAAAAACAAACAAATAATAAATTTCTTAATATGTATAAATTAAAACTTAAAAATAATTCAAATAAAATAAAAGAGTATTTTATAAGTAGTAGAAGGGAAAAAGAAGAACTAGCGTGTGTAACTAAAAATCATAACAAAGCAGACGGAGTTATGATGATTCCAATTACAGAAGATGATGAAATAGTATTAATAAAGCAATATAGACCTGCTATAGATGATTATATTTATGAACTACCAGCAGGACTTATAGATGAGGGTGAAACTATAGAAGAAGCTAGTAGACGTGAATTATTCGAAGAAACAGGATTAAAGGCTAAGAGCGTTGAACTTTTCTTAAAACCAAGCTATACATCAGTTGGAATGACAGATGAAACTACTGCTATTGTTAAGATGGAAGTTTTCGGAGAATGTACTTCTGAAAATTCAGAAGAAGACGAAGATATAGAAGTTATAAAGGTTAAAATCTCTAAAGCTTCTGATTTTGTTAAAAATAATAATATTTCAATTAAGGGTGGAATAATATTATCTATGATAGAAAAATAAATACAAAAGTCTTCTATTGTTCTTAAATAAAGATTTAATATTTAATAGAATAAAATTTTATAAACTTGCATAAACAGGAGGTTTGGGTTTTAAACTCAAACCTTATTTATTAATATTTAATGTATTTCTATTAGATACAGTTGTTTATGAATGGAGTAAATGTTAGAATTGAAAATAGGAAAATTTCTAGATTTCAATGGGGTGATTAAATGAATTTTATAAGTACTAGGGGGCTAGAATCTAGTATAAAAGGATCAGAGGCAATAATTAATGGTATAGCAAAAGATGGGGGACTTTATGTTCCAGAGACATTTCCTAAAATGTATGAAAAACTTATAGATAAAAAAATTTTTGGATATGAAGAAATCGCAGTAGAGATAATCTATAAATATTTCAACGATATATCTAAAGAAAGTATCAGAAAAGCTGTAAAAAGAGCATATAGAAATAGGTTCAAAGTAAATGTTAATAATGGATATTTAGAATTATATCATGGACCAACTTGTGCATTTAAAGATGCAGCTTTATTGTTTTTACCACAGATAATGAAAGAAGCAAAAAAGAACTTAGGGTTAAAAGATGATATTGTAATACTAACAGCAACATCAGGAGATACGGGAAAGGCAGCTTTAGAAGGGTTTAAGGATATTAATGGCTTTAAAGTATTAGTATATTACCCTAAAGATGGAGTAAGTGAAATTCAAAGAAAACAAATGGAAACAGCAGAAGGCGATAACTTAAAGGTAGTAGCTATTAAAGGAAATTTTGATAATGCTCAAAGTGGAGTTAAAGATATCTTTAACGATAAAGACTTAAATTTATCTATAAAAGAAAGAGGGATAACATTATCATCAGCAAACTCTATAAATATTGGAAGGTTAATTCCACAAATAGTTTACTATTTTTATTCCTATTTTAAATTAATAGATAAAGGTGATATAAAAAGGGATGAAGAAATAAATATAGCAGTTCCAACTGGAAACTTTGGAAATATCCTTGCAGCATATTATGCAAAAAAAATGGGACTTCCAATTAATAAGTTTATTTGTGCATCTAACAAAAATAACGTTTTAACAGACTTTTTTAATTCTGGAATCTATGATAAAAATAGGGAACTTTATTTAACCGAGTCTCCTTCTATGGATATACTTATATCTTCTAACTTAGAGAGATTATTATTTGAATCTTCAGGTAGAGATAGCTCTGAAATAAGAAAGCTTATGGATAGTCTTAAAATTAATGGAGCATATAAGATCTCTGAAAAACTTAAAAGCTCTTTAAGTGAATTTTATGGAGGGTATGCAGACGAAGAAGAAGTATATAAAGAAATAAAAAAGGTATATGTAAATGACGGGTATCTAATTGATACTCACACAGCCGTAGCATCAGTTGTTAAAGATAAATATAAAAATGAAACTAAAGATGATAAATATATATTAACTGTATCAACAGCAAGTCCTTATAAATTTCCAAGAAGCATATGTAGTGCACTTGGAATTGATGTTGAATTTATGAGTGATTACGATGTTTTAAAAGCCTTATTTTTAGAAAGTAGTAGTGAAATTCCAGCTTGTTTAAGTAAACTTCAAAATAAGAAAGAGCTTCACAATAATCTTTGTGATAAAGATAAAATGAGAGAAGCTTTAATAGATTTTTTAGATGAATAAAAGTTTTAATGTTATTGTACCTGGAACTTCAGCAAATATGGGACCAGGGTTTGATTCTATGGGACTAGCATTAAATTTATATAACATATATAAATTTGAAAAGATAGAAAGTGGGATAGAACTTAGCGGTTTTGATGAAGGGTATAATAATTTAGATAACATTCTTTATAAAGCTATGAAGTTGTGTTTTGAAAAAGCTAACTACAAAATAAGCTATGGAATAAAAATAAGTGAAATTAAAAGAGATATACCTGTTTCAAGAGGACTTGGAAGCAGCTCAGCTCTTATAGTAGCTGGTATTTTTGCAGCAAATAGATTTATGGATGACTTATTTAGTTTAGATGACCTTTTAGATTTAGCAGTTTTAATTGAAGGGCATCCTGATAATGTTGCACCTGCAATCTTAGGGGGAATTGTAATTGCATCGGTTTTAGATAAAAAGACTTATTATCAAAAAGTCGTATCAAAAAACGATTATAAATATATAGCAATAGTTCCAAGGTATGAACTTAAAACTGATATGGCAAGAAGTATTTTACCTAAAACTGTAGAGTATAGTGATGCTATTTATAATATATCTAGGGTTGGACTTTTAGTTTCAGGTCTTATAAATGGCGATGATAAGGCAGTTAATATAGCAATGAATGATAGATTGCACGAACCCTTTAGAAAAAAATTTATAAAAGGGTTTGATTTAATAAAAGAAGAAGCTTATAATAATAAAGCTATAGCATCATTTTTAAGTGGTGCAGGTCCAACTATTATGATATTAGCTAAGAGTGAGGATCTATTAATTAAAAAGATGCGAGATGTTTTAAATAAAGAAAAATTAACTTATAATATCTTAGATTTAAATCTAGATATGAATGGAGTTTTAATAGAAGGTGGAAACTAATGACAGGTAGATATTTAGTAATAGATAAAAAGGTATTACCAGAGGTATACGAAAAAGTTTTAGAAGTAAAGAAAATTTTAAAAGAAGGAAAAATAAAAGAAATAACAGAAGCTACTAAAAAAATCGGGATAAGTAGAAGCGTTTATTATAAATATAAAGACTATATATTTGATTTTTCAGAAAGTGCACAAGGTAGAAAGATGACTTTTTCTATGATGATAAAACATAGAAAAGGAGTTTTATCAAATATATTAAATTACTTATCTGATATAGGCGGAAATATTTTAACTATAGACCAAGGGTTACCTATAAATGAAATAGCTAACCTTACTATAACTATAGATATGTCTATGCTTGAATTAGACTTAACATCCTTTTTAGATTGTATAGGAAAAATTGAGAACGTTGAAAAAGTAGACTTTATCGCGATGGAATAAACTTAAGCACTATAACTTTTAGTTATAGTGCTTTTTAAATTAAAAGTATAAATAATACTTTTATTCGCATTAGATTAATTAATTCTAGTTTTTTCCTTTTATAGATGATATTATATTACTTAAGTAGATATAAACTAATTAAAAGGGGCGAAGTTTATGAATTACATAGAAACTAAAATAGAAGGATTTAAACTTAGAGAAACTAGTGAAAAAGACATACCTTTAATTTTAAGTCTAATTAAAGAAATAGCAATTTATGAAAAAATGTTAGACGAAGTTATTGCAACAGAAGAGACTTTAAAAGAATCTATATTTAATAGAGATGAAGCTGAAGTTTTGATTGCAGAATTTAATGGTGAGCCTATAGGATACGTTCTATACTTTTATAATTTTTCTACATTTATCGGAAGGTCAGGGTTTTATTTAGAAGATATTTATATAAAGCCTGAGTATAGAGGAAAAGGTATAGGAAAAGAAATATTTAGAATAATTGCGGGTATTGCTTTTGAAAAGGGATGCAGGCGTATGGAGTGGACTTGCTTAAATTGGAATGAGCCGTCAATAAATTTTTATAAAAGTTTAGGGGCAGTTCCTATGAGTGAGTGGACTGTTTATAGATTAGATAGGGAAAATATAGAGAAAGTTTCAAAAATGAAATAAATTAATAAATAAGCGTACTAAAGAATATTATATTTAGTACGCTTTTGTTTTAAGTGGGGGAATTTATGAAAAAAGTGTTAGTTATGTTTATGGTAGGAGTTTCCATAAGCTTTGTAGGGTGCATAGATGATTCTAAAGGTAATAGTTTAGAATTAAAAGAAGTATCATATTCAAATAAAGAAAATAGGATAGAAGATTTTAAGATTGAGTTTAATGAAGGAAATCTTTATGGGTACACTGAAGAGGTTATTTTAGATTATATTTTAATTAATACTCATTTAGTTCTTTTAAAAGATATAGATAAAGAAGATTTAGTTAATTTTAGATTAGAATATTTAATTAAATTTAATGGAGAAGAGTATGTAAAATCAGACTATATTAAAAAAGAAAAATTAGATAAATATGATATTTATATTTTTAAGATAAATAAAAATGGTGATATAAAAAGAGTAAAAGATATAAAGGAAAGAGATATATTTACCTTTTATGAAAATGGGAAAGCTATATATAAAGTAAAAGAAGATGTTAAAGAAAAGATTTATAAAAATTTTAAAGGGATAGAAGAAGAATTTTCTATAAATAAAAATTCAGTAAGCTTAAATTATTTAAAAGGAAGTAATAAAAAATATTTTTTATTAAAAGTTAGTAATATTTATGGGATGCAATATGTAATTATAAATAAAGAGAAGGATAAGGCATACTATAGTGAATACATAAAATACTCATTTCCTAAAGATAAATTAAATTTAGAAGAAGAAATTTTTATAGATAAAGATAGCATTTATAAAATAGATGGAAAAGGATCTCTTTACAAAACAGATATTAATTTTAAAAATCAATTTGAAAAAGTTAAAGATTTAAATGAATACATTTTAGGTGTAGTAGAGTCAGAAGAAAATATTTATTTAGTTAATAATAAATATGAGATAAAAAAATTTAAAGAAGAAAATTTAGAACTTTTAAAAAGTTACTCTAAGGGTTTAAGAGCAGATGAAAGATTTGATTTATTTATATATGAAAATTCAAATGAAATTTATATTGGAAAACCAAAGGGAAATAAAATCGAAGTTATATCTAAAATCTATTTAAAAGATAATGAATCGATATTAAGTATTTCAGATAATAAAGTTGTAATAAAAGAATACGACGTTAGAAAAGGAAAGGTAATTTATAAGTTTTATAAAATTTAATCACTGTTTTAGGGGGCTATATGTTAAAAAAATATATAATAAGTTGTATTTTAGTATTTTCAGCAGTTTCATTTTTAGGCTGCACAAATAAAGGTGTAAATACAGAAAAAATAGATAGGGGAAGTTTAAAAAGCGAAGCTTTTAGTAATTATGATAATGAGATAGAGATAGATACAGAAGGTAAGTTTAATATTTGTTATGAAGAAGTAATCTCTGGAAAACTTATTATAGAAACAGACCTTATAAGAATTTCAGATGTTTTAAGTAAAGAAGTATTTGAAGAAGATATTTTAAATATAAACGAGAAAAGTTATGTAAATGAAAATATAGCAAAAGAAAGATATAAAGTAAAAAATATAATAGATCGCGTTAAATTCGAAGTAAAAGAAAATGGTGAACTTGAAGAATTTAATGAAAAAAGGGATTTAGGCCTTATGATACTAGATGATGCTGGAAAAACAGAATTTTCTATAGATAAAAATATATTAAAAGATTTTGAAAGTAATAGCAAAATTCTAAGAGATTTAGATAGTTCAATGAACTACTGGACAGATTATATTTTAGGTGGAGATAAAAAATATGTAGCTTTTTCTATAGAAGATAGTTTTGGAAGCGAATTTTTTATACTAAATAAAGAAAATAATAAAAAATATTATTTAGATTATAAAAGTTATGGGGAAGGCATAAGAAACTTTATGGTAGCTACATTTATGGACAAAGATACATCAGATATTTATGGAATTAATTCATTAAATGAATTGATGAAAATCACTTTTAATGGAGATAAAATAAAGACTGAAAAACTTTTTAATGTAGAAGATAACTGTATTTTATATAATGATTCTAAAATCTATTTAGTAGATGTTCATAGTGGAAAAATTCAAAATTTTGATTTTAAAACAAAAAATTTAGTAACTATAATAGAAGAAGATGATATATCTGATTTTAAAAAGTATGCATATAATGATTATCTTGTTATAAGTAATGATAATGCAGGATATATTTGCAAAGTTAAAGATAATAAAATAAACGTAAACAAAAAACTTAACTTAGAAAATAATAAAACATTAATCTTAGGGGCAAAAGATAGGGTTATAACAAGAGAAAAAGTAGATTTAGATTTTAAATACAAATACAAGATATATAAGCTTTAAAATAAAAAAGATGCAACCCTTTAGTAAAGGTTGCATCTTTATTTTATATTTTCATTGAAAATTTAAGTTTTTCTATTAATTCATTTTTATAATGCTCTATAATTTCTAAATTTTGATTAAAATCTAATTCGTTATTATCCTTGTCAGTAACTTTTGCATTTAAAGTAGTTAAATCTACTATTCCAGAATCAGTAACATTTTCTACTGTTTCAAAAAATACGCATCTTTCCGTATCTCTAAATGAAGCTTTATAAGTTCTATTAGGATATAATGATTCAGAAAAAACATATTTTCTTTCATCTTTTCCACCAAGAGTTTTTGGAATTATTGAATCAGTATTTTTACAGTTAGTTTTTATATTAAAAGCATTAGAACAGATGCTAAATAAGTCAAGTGCTTGTATTAATTCATCTGACTCGCCTTTTGGTATATTAAATCCTCTTGTCATAAATGGAACTTTAACTCTATAGTCATTTAAAAATTCTAAATTTTCATCTGCAAGATATCCTTGGCCGTGGTCTGAAACTAAATTAATTATATAATCTTCAGTATCATAATTATCTTTTACATAATTTAAAAGAAGAGAAACATAAGTATCTAATCTATTTATAGCATATTTATATAGTTCGCATTTCTCTTTAGAGTATTTCTTTTGCACACTAGTTTCTTCAGAAGATACGGTTTTGTGTAAGCTTGAGTCCATTTGTGTTTGGATAGATGTATAATGCTCGTACTCGTCAGCTACGTCATGCAAATCAGGTAAACATACCCATAAGGCTTGGTTTGTATCTTTAAAAGTTCTTAAATGTTCAATTGAATGCATAACAACTTCATTTGCTTGCATATGATATCTTCCAAAAGAATAAAGATATCTATTAAGACCTTTATAATAACTATAGTTTGGATTACTTCTCCAATCACCGTCAATCTTTGCTGTAAAGAAGTTATTATCACTTAAGTTTTCAAAATATAATCTTTCATCATTTAAAGAAAATGAGTTTTTTAGCGGGTGATATAGTCTATGGTTATGAGTATATTTTCCTGTAAACATACTTGCAACTGAAACTAAAGTCCATTCACCTGATACGTAGCAATTATTAAATATTGTTCCTTCTTTAAAGAATTTATAAGTAAGAGGCATTAAAGACTCTTTACCGTTTTCTTCTAAGAATTTTTGTGATAAGCCATCTATAAAAATATTTAATAAAAGTTTTGGTTTTTTAGAAGTGACTATTTTATCCCCGAAAAATAAATCTAATGATCCATCAAACTGTATTAAATCTCCTTTTTTGAGCTTTAAAAAATAAACTCGATTTTTTAGTAGTGATTTAGAGATTGATTCTTCATTTAAAATGAATTTATATTTAGCTGTTTTGGATGATACTAAAGGTATTATACAATCAAATTTAATTTTTTCATTAAGTGCTTTTATATTAGGATTTATTTTAAATAAATCAGTTGTATAAAAAGCAAAGGCTTCCTCGATTATATCTTTAGCTTTATCTTCTTCAAATAAACCGTTTCTGTAAGTAGAATAGTTATTAAATACCCCTGAAAAATAATCTTTAAAAATAACTTTTCCTGTGCAATTTTCTTTTTCTGTGAAAGGAAACTCCAACAAAGAAGATGTTAAAACTTTCATTTCTTTTTTTATAAAATCGAAATCTTCTTTTGTTAATTTATTGTTTTGAACTAATAAATCATTTGCAATAGATATTAATGTAGAATCCTCACAAAAAGAAGTAATTCTTAAAGCGTCTAAAACTCCTTCTTTTAAATTTCCAAGGTTTATATTAATAATAGCTCTATTTAAAAGTAATTCATAATCATATTCATTAAATTTTAAACCTTCATTAGCTATTTTAAGTGCTTTTTTTAAATCTCCAGTATTAAAGTAGTAAAAAGCTTTTAAAGAATATAGTTCAAAATCAAAGCTAAACTTTTTTTCATATTCATCTAATAATTCTTTAGAAGACTCAAAATTTGAAGATTCAAGTTCTGTTTTTATAAGTTTTTTTAATTCTTTTGCCTCTAATATATTTATCAAGTTTTTATCCCCTTATTTAATAAAAATTTTAATTTGATTATATCATAAAAAGATAATAAAAAAAGGTTGACAACCATTAAATGGTAAATTAAGATGTTTATAACAATTTAACGCTTTAATATAGTGAAGTGCAAACAATTATAGATTTTTGTTTTAGGAGGTAGGTTATGGTTAAGAAAAATATTATTCCAGAAGGAATGAAAGATTTATTATATGAGGAGTGTAACACTAGAGAATTTATAAAAAATAAATTGCAAGATGTATTTTATAGATTTGGATATGATGAAATAGTAACGCCAAGTATAGAATTTTTAAATACATTTAAAGCATATAAAAACTATATAAAAGAAGAAGAGGTATATAAATTCTTTGATAGAGAAGGTAGGATACTTTCTTTAAAACCAGATGTCACTATTCCTATAGCTAGAGTTGTTGGGACTAAAATGAAATCTTTAGATCTACCAATTAGACTAAAATATACATCTAACACTTTTAGAATGAATAAATCTTTAAAAGGGAGGCAAAACGAAAACTTAGAAAGTGGAATTGAACTTATTGGAAGAGGCGGAATTTTAGGAGATATTGAAGTTCTTATTATAGCTATAGAAGGAATAAAGAGTATAGGATTAGATGATTTTAAAATAGAAATTGGAAACATCAACTTTTTTAAGAAGAATTTTTATAATTTAGGTTTAAGTGAAGAGATTGAGGAAAAACTTGCATCACTTTTAGAAAGCAAAAGTTTAAATGATTTAAATTTATTGTTAGATAAATTAGATATAACAAAAGAAAAAAAAGACTTTTTAAAAAGGATGCCATGGCTTTTTGGTGGAGTTGAAGTATTAGATGACTTATTAAAAGATGGATTTAGTGATGATATAAAAAAAGAAATTATATATCTTAAAAATATTTATAAATACTTAGAAGATTTAGGATATAGTAAATATATTTCTTTTGATTTAGGTATGGTACCAAGAGTTAATTATTATACAGGAATAATTTTTAGATCCTATATAGATGGTGTATCTAAGAGCATATTAAATGGTGGAAGATATGATAATTTAATTAAAGAGTATGGAAGAGATGCTTTAGCTATTGGGTTCTCATTTGATTTAGATTTAATTTCTAATAATTATTCATTAAAGACTAATAAAAAAGAAGAAATTATAGTAATAAAAGATGATTTTATAGATTCTTTTAAAAAGGGAATAAAATCATTTAAAGAAGGTAAAAGAATTAAATTTACAAAAAATTAAGGAGGGATTTTATGACTATAAGTATAGCACTTACTAAAGGAAGACTTGAAAAAGATACAGTTAAAATATTAGAAAAGGTAGGTTATGGCATAGATGAACTTAAAAATAAGGGAAGAAAGCTTGTATTTAAAGATAATAAGAAAGATATAGAGTACTTTTTAGTTAAGTCAAAAGACTCTATAACGTATGTAGAACACGGTGTAGCTGATATTGGTATAGTAGGAAAAGATACTTTATTAGAAAGTGAAAAGGAGTATTTTGAAGTTTTAGATTTAAATCTTGGAAAATGTAAATTTATAGTTGCATCTTTACCTAATAATAATATTTACGAAAAGGTTGGGAGCTTAAAGATAGGAACTAAATATCCAAAGGTAGCTAGAGATTATTTTGAAAAGTTAAAGATGGATGTTGAAATTATAAAAATTGAGGGTTCAGTTGAACTTGCACCTATATTAAACCTTTGTGATGGAATAGTAGATATTATGGAAACTGGGACAACTCTTAAAGAAAATGGACTTATAGTTTTAGATTCAATTTGTGATATAAGTGCTAGAGTAATTGTTAATAAAGCAAGCTTTAAATTAAAATCAAAAGAAATAAAGGAGTTTTTGAATGATATAAGAGAGGAGATTTAATATGCTAAATATCGAAGAGGTTTATTATAAAGATTTAAAAAATAATTATGATCTTTTAAGTTTTAAAAATAGAAAGAGTAAAATTGACGAAAGCAAAATAAAAATAGTAAAAGAAATTATAGAAAATGTAAGGGCAAAAGGTGATAAAGCATTAAAAGAGTATACAAAAGAATTTGATAAAGTAAATGCTTATGAATTTTTAGTAAGTGATGAAGAATTTGAAGAATCATTTAAAAATGTATCAAGTGAATTTATAGAAAATATAAAAGAAGCAAAAGAAAATATTTTAGAGTATCATAATTTTCAAAAACCTATTCCATATAGAATAAATAGAGAAAGTGGAACCTTTTTAGGAAGAAAGGTCACTCCCTTAGAGAGAGTTGGTCTTTACGTACCAGGTGGGACTGCAAGCTACCCATCCTCTGTTTTAATGAATGCTATACCAGCTATAGTAGCAGGAGTTTTAGAGATTGTAATTATAACTCCTCCAGATAAAAATAATAAAATTAATCCCTATGTTTTAGTAACTTCTAAGATTTTAGGTATTGATAAAGTATATAAAGTCGGAGGGGCACAAGGTATTGCTGCATTAGCTTATGGAACAGAAAGCATTAAAAAGGTATCAAAAATAGTAGGGCCTGGAAATATCTATGTATCTATTGCAAAGAGAGAGGTTTTTGGAGATGTTGATATAGATATGATAGCAGGCCCTAGCGAAATATTAATTATTGCAGATGAAAATAGTAATCCCAAATATATTGCGGCAGATTTAATGAGTCAAGCTGAACATGATATTTTAGCATCAGCAATTCTTATAACAACTTCTAAACTTTTAGCTAAAAGAGTAAAAGAAGAAATAAGTAAAGCAGTAGAAAATCTATCTAGAAGGGATACTATTTTAAAGTCTTTAAATGATTTTGGGAAAATAATAATAATAGAAGATATAGAAGAGGCTTTTACTATTTCAAATGAAATAGCACCAGAACATTTAGAAATTTTTTTAGATAATCCAAAGATTTATTTAGAAAAGATTAAAAATGCAGGCTCTATATTTCTTGGGGAATATTCTCCAGAACCTGTAGGAGATTATTTTGCTGGGACTAATCACGTTTTACCTACAGGAGGAACTGCTAAGTTTTCATCTCCCTTATCGGTAGAAGACTTTATGAAAAAATCCTCTTATATATATTATTCAAAAGAAGATCTTTTAAATAATGGAGAAAAGATAATAGATATTGCAAACAAGGAAGGATTAACTGCCCATTCCTTTTCTGTGAAGGTGAGGCTAGAAGATGAGAAATATTGAAAAGTATAACCAAATAGAAGAAGGTGATTTTATAAGGTTAAATGGAAATGAAAGTCCATTTAACTTAAAAGAAGAAGCTTTAGAAGAGATTTTAAAAAAGATAAAATTAGCTTCTTTTAATAGGTATCCTGAAAGTGAAAACTTAAATCTAAGAGAAGCTTATTCTAAATATATAGGAATAGATAAAGACTCTATAATATGTGGAAATGGTTCAGATGAAATGATAGCTTTAGTTATTAATAGTTTGATAAATAAAGGTGACAAGGTTCTTACTTTAAATCCTGATTTTTCAATGTATGATTATTACGTTCAAATAAACGAAGGAAATTTATTAAAAATAGATTGCAAGGAAGATGGGAGCTATAAAATAGAGGATTTTTTAAGCATTAGGGAGAAAAAGGAAATAAGATTAATTATTTTTTCAAATCCAAACAATCCAACAGGCTTTACTATTAAAAATAATGATATAGAAAAGCTTCTAAAAGAATATAAAAATGCAAAAATACTTATAGATGAGGCTTATACTGAGTTTAATGAAGAAACTATTATAGAAAAGATTAAAGACTATGATAATTTGCTAGTTACAAGGACACTATCAAAAGCCTTTGGGTTAGCTTCTATAAGAGTTGGATTTTTAATAGGAAACAAGAACCTAATACAAAGTCTAAATAATAATAAAGTTCCATATAACGTAAATAGTATATCTCAAATTATAGGGTGTGAAATTTTAAAAGATACAGATAGTATAAATAGCTCAATAAAATATATAAAAAATGAAAGAGAAAGATTATTTAATAGATTAAAAGAAATTCAAAATGCAAATAATTTAGATATTAAGTTTTATAAGTCTTTTGGTAATTATATATTTGGAAGAAGTAAATCTAAAGAAGAATTAGTAAACTATTTAAAAGAAAATAAAATATTAATTAGAAGTTTTAAAGATGATAGTTTTAGGATTTCTGTTGGAAGTTTTTCTGAAAATAATATATTAATCGATAAAATAAATAGTTTTTATAACTAAAGGGGGCAAAAAATTGGGGAGAGAATATTGCATAAACAGAAAAACTAATGAAACTAACATAGAAGCTTATATAAACTTAGATGGTATAGGACATAGTGAAATAAGTACAGGTATTGGATTTTTTGATCATATGCTAGAACTTTTAGCTTTTCATAGTTCAATTGATATAAAGATTAAATGCAAGGGAGACTTAAATGTTTGCGACCACCACTCTATAGAGGATATTGGAATAGCACTTGGAAAAGCTTTTAAAGAAGCTATTTCAGATAAAAAAGGTATAGAGAGATACGGAAGCTTTTATGTTCCTATGGATGAGAGTTTAGCTTTTGTATCTATAGATATAAGTGGTAGACCCTTTCTAGTTTTTGATTGCGATTTTAAGAGGACGAGTATAAATAATTTTTCAACTGAGATGGTAGAAGAGTTTTTAAGGGCTTTTGCTTTTAATGCAAAAATAACTCTTCACTCTAAAATTCTTTACGGTAAAAATGATCACCACAAAATAGAAGCTATATTTAAAGCTTTAGGAAGAAGTCTAAAAATAGCAAAGGAAATCACAAGTGAAAAACTTCAAAGCACTAAAGGCACAATTTAATTTATAGGAGGCTTAAATATGATTGGGGTAGTAGATTACGGAATGGGGAATTTAAAAAGTATAGCAAATGCATTAGATTTCTTAAAGATAGATTATATTATTTCAAGAAACATAGAAGAATTAGAAAGTTGTGATAGATATATATTACCTGGGGTTGGAGCATTTAAAGATGCTATAGAGTATATAAAAGATAATTCCTTAGATTCTTTTTTAATAAATATGACAAAAATAAATAAACCTCTTCTTGGAATATGTCTTGGGATGCAGCTTCTTTTTGAAAAGAGCTATGAGGGGGGAGAGACTTTAGGGCTTGGTTTGATTTCGGGGAAAGTGATTAAATTAGACCGAGAAATGGTTAGAGTACCTCATATAGGTTGGAACTCAATAGATAAAAATAAGGATGATTTTTTAGTTAAAGAAATAAAAAATAAAACATTTATGTATTATGTCCATTCCTTTTATGCAATAGATTATGATATTAATGATTTAATTTTATATTCTCACTATGGCGATATTAAAATTCCAGGGCTAATTAGAAAAGGAAATATTATAGGGGCACAGTTTCATCCTGAAAAATCAGGAGAGGATGGACTTAAGATATTAAAAGCATTTAATAATATTTAAAGGGGGCAAAAATGATTATAATACCAGCTATAGATATAATTGATGGAAAACCAGTACGGCTTTATAAAGGCGATTATAGGAAAAAGGAAATAGTAGGTGAAGATATATTAGAAATTGCATTAGATTTTGAAAGGTGTGGAGCAAAATATATCCACATAGTTGATTTAGATGGGGCAAAATGCGGAAAAGTTATAAATAAGGATGTAATTTCAAACCTTAAAAAAAGTTTGAAAACACCAATTGAAGTAGGTGGTGGAGTTAGAAGCATTAAAGATTTAGAAGAATTAATAGCTTGTGGAGTAGATAGAGTAATTCTTGGGACTAAAGCTATAGAAGATTTAAACTTTTTAAAAGAAGCTATAAAAAAATATAAAGAAAAAATAGCGGTAGCTATAGACTTTAAAGACGGGTATGTGTGCACTTTAGGTTGGTTTCATAAAAGCACGGTTAAATATATTGATTTTGCAAAGGATTTAGAAAAGATAGGGGTACAAAATATTATAGTAACTGATATAAGTAAAGATGGAACTTTAGAAGGTGTAAATATAGAGATGCTTAAAAATCTTAAAGAAGAAGTAAATATAGATATTACAGCATCTGGTGGAGTTAAAGATATTGAAGATATTAAAAATTTAAAAGAACTTAATTTATATGGAGTTATAACAGGAAAAGCATTATATAAAAACAGGTTATCTTTAAAAGAAAGTATAAAATTATTAGAGGGCTAGGTGATATTTATGCATACAAAAAGGATAATACCTTGCTTAGATGTAAAAAACGGGGAAGTAGTTAAGGGAATAAATTTTAATAAATTAAAAAATGTTGGAGACCCAGTAGAACTAGCTAAATTTTATAATGATGAAGGAGCTGACGAATTAGTATTTTTAGATATAACAGCCTCAAACGAAGAACGTGAAATAATGAAAAATGTTGTTAAAAAGACAGCTAGTGAAATTTTCATTCCATTTACAGTAGGTGGTGGGATTAGAAATATTGATGATATAAGAGAAATACTAAGGTGTGGCGCAGATAAAGTAAGTTTAAATTCTAGCGTAGTAAAAAATAAAAGCTTAATAAAAGAAGCTTCAAATATATTTGGTAGTCAATGCATAGTTATCGCAATAGATGCTAAAAAAAGAGAAGATAATTCAGGGTGGAATGTATTTATAAATGGTGGAAGAGTTGATACTAAAATAGACCTTTTAAAATGGGCTAAAGAAATTACAAAATTAGGGGCTGGAGAAATTCTATTAACATCTATGGATAGAGACGGAACTAAAAAAGGCTTTGATTTAGATATGCTTAAAGAAGTTAGAAAGGTTTCTAATTTACCTATAATAGCATCTGGAGGCTGCGGTAAAATAGAACATTTTAAAGAAGTTTTAGAAGGCGATATTGCAGATGCTGCACTTGCAGCTTCCTTGTTTCATTATGGAGAATTAAATATTAAAGAAGTAAAGGAATTTTTAAAAACAGAAAAAATTCCAGTTAGAAGGGTTTAATATGATTAGGCTTTTAGATATAGATTTTGATAAAGGAAATGGACTAGTTCCTTGTATAATTCAAGATTATAAAAATTTAGAAGTATTAATGCTTGGATATATGAGTAAAGAAAGTTTAAAAAAGACTTTAGAAACAAAACACACATGGTTTTTTAGTAGAAGCAAAAATAGACTTTGGAATAAAGGAGAGACATCTAAGAATTTTCAAATAGTAAAAAATATAAAAATAGATTGTGATAAAGATACAATTTTAATATTAGTAGATCAAATTGGGGTAGCTTGTCATACCGGAAAAAGAAGTTGTTTTTATAGAGAATTAGAAGGGGGAGATTAATTTTTGGAAAGAATAATTAATGAATTATATAACACTATAGAAAACAGAAAAGATAAACTTTCAAACGAAGGGTCTTATACTAGCTATCTTTTTTCAAAAGGAAGAGAAAAGATTTTAAAAAAGGTAGGGGAAGAATGCACAGAACTGATAATAGCTAGCATGAAAGAGGATAACAAAGAAGAACAGGTAAACGAAATGTGTGATCTTTTATATCATTTGCTTGTTCTATCTTCTGATATAGGAATTTCTCTAGAAGATATTACAAATGAGCTTAAAGAACGTAGTAAAAAGATAAATAACTTTAAAGGTGAGAGAAAGAGTATAGAAAATATTTAAAAGGACTTAATTTAAGTCCTTTTAAATATTTTATTCTTTTGAAGGAATAAGCTTTGGAATATATATAACTAAAATTATAATAGATATAATAAAACATACTAAGTAATTAGGAATAGAAATTAAAATAGGATTATTAAATATACTATTAAAAATAATAGGAAAAGCCATAGTTATAAAAAATATAGTAAAAAGGTATAAGTAATTTTTAAATTTACTATTATTATTTGGCTTTAAACATAAGTCTAATAATATATTTATAGATATAATAAGGCATATTGATGTAATTATAACTGAAACTTTAAGATTAAAATCTGTATTTAGCAACGTATTTAAGCTTATATTTTTTAATGAAAAAAGTTCAGTAAAGCAGCTTAGTGAAATAAAAAAAGGAAGTAGCTTTAATACAGTTATAGCATTTTCAAATATTAATTTATATTTATATGATTTAGAGTTTTGTCTATAAGAATCTATTATATCATCACAAAATTTCTTAAAGTCATTTCCTACAAAGTCATAAAGATCTTCACCTCTAACTTGCGCTGAAAGTAACATATCTAATATATCATCTATCGCTTCTTCAGCATCATTTTCTAAAAGTTCTAACCTGATATAGCAAACTATATCAGTAATTAGAGAATCATACTTTGCATCTATTTTTTTTATATTTTTGTAGTTAAAATTAATGTTTTCCTTAGCATTATTATTCATAAATATCCTCCTTAATTTAAAATATTTGAAACGAATATATTTAATTCTATCCAAGTCTCTTTAAAATCTTTTAATTCCTTTAAACCTTCATTCGTTATAGAGTAGTATTTTCTATTAGGTCCAAGGGGAGATGGCTTTTTTATAGAATTAAGTAGACCTCCCTTTTGTAATCTTGTTAATAATGGGTATATAGTTCCTTCGCTTATATCTTTAAATCCATAATGTTGAATTTCAGAAACTATTTCATAACCATAAGTTTCTTTTTTTGTATTTATTATTTGTAATATACATCCTTCTAGAATGCCTTTTAGCATTTGCGAATTATTATTCAAATATATTCCTCCGATTCTATTATGCATTGCATAGTAGTTTTTACCATAATATCACAAAAAATAGTACTATGCAATGCAAAGTAGCTGTAAATAAGTTTAATATTAAAAGAATTCTTAAAGTATTAATAAATTGTGCATAATTTAAATAAAGGAAAAAAAGGATAAATAAAGAATTAATATATATAAGAGGTAATTAAATATTGTGTAAAAGGGGATGAACTTATGATAAAGATTCTAAAAGGTAAGGGGGTAACTATTTTCAGTTTATTTCTAATAATATTAGCTATTACTATTATTGCGTTTCAAAACATTACTTATTATTCTCATGTGAAGGTTAAAATAAACAATAACACTAATTCTAATATTACTGGATTAAATATTTATTATGTTGATTCGGAAAAGAAAGTTTCAATGCCAAATTTAGAGTCAAAAGCTGACTACAATATTGACATAAAAAATAAGAGTAAAGATGAATGTGAAGCAATATTTATAAATTACTTAGATAAAGAGAAAAATGAAAATAATATTACTTTAGTCGGCTATATTGAAAAAGGGTATAGTGGAGATGTAAATGTTGATATAACAAATATTGACGAAAACGGAATTATAGATATGAAAATAAATTCAAATATTAATGTAGAAATTTAGGCTGAGATAATATAAGCCTAAATTTTTTTATAAGATTATACTTAAAAATTCTCTATATGATATAATGTTATATATTATTTTAATGGAGGAATTTTTATGTCAGTTAAACATGGTGCAAATCTTTTTGATTTAGAGAATGAATTAAAAATAGATAAAAGTGAAATTAAAGATTTTAGTTCAAATATAAATCCATTTGGTGCTTCAAAAAAGGCAAAGAAAGCTGTATGCGATAATATAGATATGGTATCTATTTACCCAGACCCAGAATATAAAAACTTAAAAGATGCTATAGGATATTATTGTAATTCAAAAAAGGAAAATATAATACTTGGAAGTGGAGCTACAGAACTTATATCATCATTTATAAGTACTATTTCTCCAAAGAAAGCGCTTCTTATATCGCCTGCTTACTCAGAGTATAAAAAAGAACTTTTAAAAGTAAATTGCGATGTAGAGGACTTTTTTTCAAAAAAAGAAAATGATTTTAAGATAGATAAAGATGAATTTATAAAAGAAATAAATAGTAAAAATTATGATTTAGTTATTATCTGTAATCCAAATAACCCAACTGGGTTTGCTTTTAATAAAGATGAAATAAAAAGCATCTTAGAAAATACTAATACATTTATTATGGTTGATGAAACTTATATTGAATTTACAGATACTAAAAAGTATTCAAGTACTCCTTTAGTTGATGATTTTAATAAGCTATTTGTAATTCGAGGTACTTCAAAATTTTTCTCAACTCCTGGAATAAGGTTAGGATATGGACTTATATCAGATAAAAATATTTTCCAAAGTATAAATAAAGAATTAGACCTTTGGAATATAAATATATTTGGTGTCCTTATGGGTGAAGTTATGTTTAAAGATGATGAATATATAAATTTCACAATTAAACATATGGAAAAAGGAAGAGAATATCTTTATAATAACTTAAAAGATATAGATGGAATTAAGCCTTACGAAAGTAAAGGAAACTTTATTCTATGTGAAATAACTAAAAAAGATTTAAATTCTAAAATGCTTTATGAAAAATTACTTGAAAAGGGAATGATAATTAGGGATTGTTCTTCATTTTTAGGATTATCAGAAAATTTCTTTAGAGTTTGCATTTTAAAAGAAGAAGAAAATAAAAACTTAATTAAAAACTTAAAAGATATAATTAATATGTAATTTAATTATAAAGATAAGCTATCTCTAATATAAATAATTAAGAGAATTTCTCTTAAATTTATTAAGTAGAGGTAGCTTTTGTTATGAAAAAAGTATTTTTAGGGATTATAGTTTTCATATTAATTATAATGATTCCATATTTGCCTTACAAAAAAGCATTTAGTGAAAAAGTTTATGATGAATCTAAAATAAATATTCAAATAAGATATAGTGAAATAGATGGAGATATTTTAGTTACTTATGGCAAAAAACATTTAAAGGAATATGTTGTTTCAAAAAATATAAGACATATAGATATTAATAAAATAAAATTGTGTGGAAAAGAGCCCTATAAAGAAATTGCAAATTTTGAAATAGGTAGCCCTTCATTTAGAGATTTTGTAGTTACAGGAAAATTTTTAGAACATAAAAGTGATAGTAATATTTTGTTTTTTGAAGTAGATAACTGGTTTCCTGTCCTTTCTTCAGTAAAACTAAAAGATACAAGCTTTTGGCATAGGTATAATTATAGCTTACTTAGGATTTCAATACTAAGTTTTTTAGGGGTTTTAATTGTATGTAGCACAATTATCTATTTAAATAATAGAAAATGATGGTTTTTATATAGTATAATAGGTAATAATTATACTAGAAAATTAGAAAAGGAGAAGAGGATGAATAACAGAGAAAGGGCGTATCATGCTTTAAAAAAGTTCTATGGGTTTGATACATTTAGAGAAGGACAACTTAAAATAATAGATTCTATTTTAAGCGGAAAAGATTTATTTTGCCTTATGCCAACTGGCGGAGGAAAGTCTTTATGTTACCAAATCCCAAGCTTACTATTAGATGGAATAACTATAGTAATTTCTCCTTTAATATCACTTATGAAAGATCAAGTAGACAGTTTAAGGGAGAGTGGAATAAACTCTACTTTTATAAATAGTACTTTAACAAAGGAAAAAATTGAAGAGATTTTAAAAGATGCTTCCCTTGGGTTATATAAAATTATATACATAGCGCCAGAAAGGCTTAAATCTAACTATTTTAAAAATATGATAAATAGTTTAAATATCTCTCATATAGCTATAGATGAGGCTCACTGCGTATCTCAGTGGGGTCACGATTTCAGAGAAAGCTATAGAGAAATTAAAGCTTTTCGTGAAAGCTTAAAAAGTAAGCCTAATCTTTCAGCATTTACTGCAACTGCAACAAAGGAAGTTTTAGAAGATTCTATTAATCTTTTAGGTCTTAAATCTCCTTATATACATATTAGCAACGTAAACAGAAGTAACCTTAAAATAAATGTTTTAAAAGAGATAGATAAAGAAGAAGAACTTAAAAGTATAGTAAGGTTTCACCAAGATGAGTGCGGAATAATTTACTGTAATTCAAGAAAAGAAGTAGAGTCTATCTATTTTGCATTAAAAGGTTTAGGCTATAGTGTTTCTTTATATCATGCAGGTCTGTCAGATAAAGAAAAAGATAAAAATCAAGAAGATTTTCTAAATGAGAAAACAAACATAATGGTTGCAACTAATGCTTTTGGTATGGGAATAGATAAATCTAATATAAGATTTATAGTACACGTTAGTTTAACTAAAAATATAGAGTCCTACTTCCAAGAGATAGGAAGAGGGGGAAGAGATGGCCTAGAATGTAGTTGCTATATGTTTTACTCTAAAAGTGATATAGAAAGAGTAGAGTATATGATTCACAAAAGTATTCCACTTAGCAGAATAGAGGTGTCTTTAAGGAAGCTTCAGGATATGATAAATTTTTTAGAGTATGAGGGATGTTTTAAGGAATTTATTTTGAAATATTTTGGAGAAGAAAAACCACTTAATTTTTGTAATAATTGTTCGAACTGTTTTAGTATGGATGGAGTTCGTGATTTTACTATAGAATCTCAAAAAATATTAGCTACAGTTTATAGAACTCGCGAAAGATTTGGAATATCAGTTTTAATAGATATTTTAAGAGGGGTTAAAGGACCTAAGGTAAAGGCTAACAAACTATACGAAGTTACAACATTTGGGCTTATGAGAGAATACACTACAAAGATGATTAAAGAAATTATTAATGGATTAATTAAATTAAATTATGTTTCATTAAAAGAAGGAACATACTCTATGCTTATATTAAATAATAATTCATTAGATATTTTGAAGAATTCTAAAAAAGTATTAATGAAAATAGAAAACGAAGAAGATGTAATCTTAAATCCAAAACTTTTAAAAGCACTTAAAAGTTATAGAAAAATTACAGCTGTTAAAGAAAATATTAGGCCTTATATAATGTTTTCAGATACAACTCTTATAGATATAGCAAATAATAAACCAAAGACAAAGGAAGAGCTACTTGATATAAGAGGTATGGGAGAGAAAAAGCTTCAAAAATACGGCGAAGATATTTTAGATTTAGTTAGAAAATTTTAATATAAAATTATTAAGAATCAGAAAAAATTTTTCTGGTTCTATTTTTTTTGTCATAGAACATCCCTTTACTTGAATATATTTTAACTAGAGAAGGAGGGGGTAGGTTATGAACTTCAAAGATTTTATTAAGCATGATAGAGAAAATAGAGAAAAAGAAAAATTTAATGGTACATTTTTGGAATATCTAGAACTTGTAAAGGAGAATCCAGATATTGCAAAGTTATCTCACAAAAGAGTTTATGACAGAATAATGGAAGAGGGAGTAGAAACTTTAAAGGGTGAAGATAATTACAAAGTAAAGAGAATTCATGGAAATGAAATTATAAGGAAATATGGATTTTTTAAAGATGAGTTTTATGGGATAGATAAAATTCTTATGAAACTTGTAAATTATTTTCATTCAGCTGCAATGAAAGGTGAAGAATCAAGACAAGTATTGTATTTAGTAGGACCTGTAGGTGCTGGTAAATCATCTTTAGTTGAATCTGTTAAAAAGGCATTAGAATCTTGCCAAAAGATTTATTCAATTAAAGGATGCCCTATGCATGAAGAACCTCTTCATTTAATTCCAAAACATTTAAGACCTCAATTTGAAAAAATGCTAGGAGTTAAAATAGAAGGTGATTTATGCCCAGTATGTAAATATAGACTTATGCATGAATTTAAGGGTGAATATGAAGAGATACCAGTTGAAACTAAAAGCTTTTCTATAAGGTCTAGAAAAGGTGTTGGAGTAGTTCCACCAGTAGATCCAAACAATCAAGATACATCTATACTTACAGGGTCAATAGATATATCAAAAATGGATATGTATTCAGAAGATGACCCTAGAATATTTTCATTAAATGGAGCTTTTAACGTTGGTAATAGAGGAATGGTTGAATTTATAAAATTATTTAAAAATGATGTTGAATACCTTCATACTATAATTACAGCAACTCAAGAAAAATCTATTCCATCTCCAGGTAAAGGTTCTATGATTTATTTTGATGGAGTTATAATAGCTCACTCAAACGAAGCTGAGTGGAACAAATTTAAAGCTGACCATACAAACGAAGCTATATTAGATAGGATTGTAAAAATCGAGGTTCCTTATTGTTTAGAATTAGATGAAGAAAAGAAAATATATGAAAAAATCCTTAAAAAGAGTAGTTTTGATGCTCATATAGCACCTCATACTATGAGAATTGCAGCAATGTTTGCAGTACTTTCAAGACTTACAGCATCAAATAAAGTAGACCCTATAACTAAGCTTAAAATATATAATGGAGAAGAAATAGTTGAAAAAGGTTCAACTAAGAGAATAGATATAGCAGAACTTAGAGAAGAAGCTGGTTCTTATGAGGGAATGAAAGGAATTAGTACAAGATTTATAATTAAAGCTATAGATAATGCACTTTCAAACTCTGAGCATAACTGCATAAATCCTTTAAGTATTATGGAGAGCATAATTAAATCAGTTAAAGAAATGGATATAGGTTCTGATGATAAGAAAAGATATCTTGGATTTATTCAAGACACAATAAGAAAAGAATATAATAAGATTTTAGAAAAAGAAATTACAAAAGCATTTATTCATTCATTTAAAGAACAAGCTGAAAGTCTATTTAATAATTATATAGATAATGCAGAAGCTTTTGTAAATAAGAGTAAAATTAAAGATACTTCAACTGGAGAAGAATTAAATCCAGATGAAGACTTTATGAGAAGCATAGAAGAGCAAATAGGTGTATCAGAATCGTCTTCTAAAGGATTTAGAGCTGATGTTACGTCTTATATGTTCTATTTAATTAGAAATGGCGCAATTATAGATTATAAGTCTTACGAGCCAATAAAAGAAGCTATAGAAAAGAAATTAATGGCATCTGTTAAGGATTTATCTAGAATAATAACTAAATCTAGGGTAAGAGATAAAGAACAAACTGAAAAATATAATGCTATGGTTTATGAAATGCAAAAAAATGGATATTGTCTTCACTGCTGTGATGTAATCTTAAAATATGCAGCAAACAACCTTTGGAAGGATTAAAAAATGGCAATCTTTAGAGATAGCACAGTAAATCCTGTAGATCATGATAGATCTATTGAAGACAGAAGAAGGCATAGGCAATTAGTTGAGAAGTCAATTAAAGAGAATTTAGGGGATATCTTAGCTGAAGAGAGCATTATAGGGGAAGGTAAAAATAAAAAATTTAAAATTCCAATTAGAGGAATAAAAGAATATCAGTTTGTTTATGGCAAAAACTCAAAAGGAGTTGCAACTGGAACAGGAGAAGAAAAGCGAGGTGATAAACTAGGAAGTGGAAGACCACAAAGTGGTAACGGAAAAAATGGTGCTGGAAACAATGAAGGCGATGATGTATATGAAACTGAAATAACTTTAGAAGAACTTTTAGATTATATAGTAGAAGATTTAAATCTTCCAAACCTAGATAAAAAGAAGTATTCAGAAATAATAAGTGAAAGTTCTGGAAGAAGGTCTGGCTATCAAAGGTATGGAATAAGGCCAAGACTTGCTAAAAAGAAGACAGTAATGTCTAAAATAGCTAGGAAACAAGGAAAAAGAAGGGCTATGTTAGAAGCTAAAGCTAAAGAAGAATTAGATAGATTTCCTTTTAGGGAAGAGGATTTAAGGTATTACAGAGTTAAAAAGAAACCGAAAAGAGAAAGTAATGCAGTTATGATATTTATTATGGATGTATCTGGTTCTATGGATAGTTCTAAAAAATATTTAGCAAGGTCATTTTTCTTTGTTTTATCTAAATTTTTAAGAAGGAAATATAATAACTTAGCTTTTGAATTTATTTCTCATACTACTGTAGCTAAAAGAGTTAATGAATTTGAATTTTTCCATAAAGCGGAATCTGGAGGAACTTATATATCTAGCGGTCTTAATTTAGCTTTAGAGACTATTAAAGAAGAATATCCACCGGAAATGTGGAATATTTATCCAGTATATGCTTCAGATGGGGATAACTGGACTGAAGATAATGAAAAGGCTATGAAGGCAGTTAAAGATTTATGTGATATAAGTAATATGTTTGGATATGCAGAACTTTTACCTTCTACGTATTCAACTACTATGTATTATAGGTTTGATAAAGAAATAAATGAAGAAAACTTTATTCCTGTGATAGTTAAGGAGAAAAAGGACTTATGGGAAGCACTTAAAATTATGCTTTCTAAGGAGATGGAGGAGGTATAGACTTTGGAATACAACTTGCGAGACTTAGAAAAATGGAATGAAAAAATTGAAGTTGAAGCAAGAAAGCTTGGTTTAAACTATTATCCTCAAGAATTTGATGTAGTTGGATTTAATGAAATGATAGGATATGAGGCATACGTAGGTATGCCTTCTAAATATCCTCATTGGAGTTATGGAAAGTCTTATGAAAAGACTAAGACTTTATATTCTTTAAATTTAACAGGCCTTCCATATGAGATGGTTATTAATTCAAATCCTTGCCTTGCATATTTAATGAAGGATAATACTTTAATGCTTCAAATACTTACTATGGCACATGTTTACGGTCATAACGATTTTTTTAAGAATAATAGATTGTTTAAAGAAGGGACTAATGCAGATAGAACTTTAGAGATGTTTAAATTAGACTCTGAAATAATTAGAGGATATATAAATGACCCGTCTATTGGGTATGAAAAAGTAGAAAAAGTTTTAGATGCAGCACATTCAGTTAAATATAGTATAAAAAGAGCTATAGGAGTTAAGGAAATTAGCGATTTAGAAATTAGAGAAAGAAGAATAAAAGATTATAAATCTTCTATAGAAACTCGTGACTTTTTAGATATGGATAAGGAAGTTATTCCTCCGATAATTGATAAAATTCCATTAGAGCCTAGAGACGATGTTGTTGGATTTATTATAGAATATGGAAACCTTGAAGAGTGGGAAAAAAATATATTAAGAATAGTAAAAAGAGAGACAGAGTATTTTATGCCTCAAATAGAAACAAAGACTATGAATGAAGGTTGGGCGTGTTATTGTCATTATAATATTTGTAAAAACCTTAATTTAGATCAAGAACTTTTTATAGAATTTATAAAAAGACATAATGATGTTGTATCACCTATTCCAGGAGGGCTTAACCCGTACTATATAGGATTTAAGATATTTATGGACTTAGAAGAAAAGTATGGAAGAGAAAAGCTTTTTGAAGTTCGCGCACTTGAAAGGGACTCATCTTTTATAAGAAAATATCTAACTAGAGAGTTATGTGAAGAGCTTAACTTATTCCAGTATGGTAAAAGAAGTTTTGATTTTGTAGTTGAGGAAGTAGCAGATGAATTAGGCTTTGAGAGTATTCGCGATAATTTAGCATTTTCATCAGGGATAGGAAGTATACCCCATATTAGAGTTATAGATTTAAATAAAAGAGATTACACTTTAACTTTAGAACATGTATTTGACGGAAGAGAACTTGAAATAAGTTATGCAAAAGAAACTCTTAAAAATTTAGGAAAGCTTTGGGGATATAAAGTAAAACTTATAACAAAGGGCAGAGACTCAGATGAATTCATATTAAATTGCGATGAAAAATTAAAAGTAACTATAACAGATAGTAACAAAAAATAGCGATTAGAATAATCTATAATGATTAGAAATTTTAAAAGGAAATGTTATGGATTCAAAAGGAAAAGTTAAAGATTTAAAAGGAAGTCAAACTGAAAAAAATTTATATAAAACTTTTGCAGGAGAGTCTCGTGCAAGAGCAAAGTATAATCTTTATGCAGAAAAAGCAAGAGAAGATGGCTATATGTGGGTTGGAGATATCTTTGATGAAACTTCAAAAAATGAGTTTGCTCATTTAAGAGAAGCATATAAAAGATTTCTTAAAAATGTTAAAAGTACAGAAGACAATTTAATAGATTCAATAAATGGAGAAGGTGAAGAAGCAGATTCCATTTATTTAGATTTTGAAAAAACAGCAAATAAAGAAGGCTTTTTAGAAATTGCTACATTTTTTAAAGAATTAAGAGAAGTTGAAGAAGCACATAAGGAAAGATATAAAGCTCTATTAGATAGAATTAAAAATAATACTATGTTTAATTCAGATAAGGTAACTTACTATCAGTGTTTAAATTGTGGATATATTCATGAAGGAAAGAGCGCACCTATGCATTGTCCTTTATGTACTTATGAAAGAAAGTACTTTAAACCTTATAGCAAGGAGTGTAATAGATGATGTTTTTAAGAAGGCCTAAAGATTATTTTTATGATGTTTTAGATAATTTAGAAGTTGAATGTGAGATGATAACTTTAGAAGAAGATCTAACTTTAGAGAGATCTATTACTCCAAATGAAGAGATAGATTTAGAAAATAAAGTGATAGATGAAGAAAAAAGTGTTTGGAAAAGCTTGGATGATGAATTTGCGGATTCGATAAATAATATTTAATAGGATAAACTATAAAAATACGCCTTATCTTATTTTAAGGCGTATTTTTAATATATATTATTTAGGAGGCTTAAGACTATGGGAAATAAGCTAATGGAAAACCATTTTAATGAGATGGATAAGCTTGCAGACTTATTAAAAAAATTAGTAGAATCTTATAGACTACTTGTAGGAGGCGCAGCAGAACTTAATAATATAAACAAAAGAAAAGGAAGAGATGTAGATAGCGCTTTAGATAATATTGAACATGTTGATAGAACTATAGCTAGTCTTCTAGAAGTTATAGAGTGTTATGAAAAAAATTATATGAAATATAGCAAAATAAAAAATGAAATAATAGGGTTAAATAATGAAAAAAGTAAAGTTAAAAAAGAATTAGAAAATGAAATATTAACAGAAATAAACGAGGATTTGAATTTACAAAATAAACAACAGAGAGAAAAAGAAGAAAAAGAAAAATAGAGAAATGCAAATATATAAGCATTTCTCTATTTCTTTATTATTAAATTTTTATATTAGACTTTTTTTAATTTGATGTTACTAACCATTAAGTATGCACCTAATATCATTAGAAGTACTATTATAACTTTAGGAATTGTTATGTATAAAGCTAAAAGAGCTACTACCGCTAAAACAGCACCAGTAATAGTTATAGGAACACCTCTAAATACTCCGTCAAAATCTGTTGCGTTATATCTTGCTAGTCTATAAGCACCACAAATTGGAAAAGCTAAAAGGACGCAATATCCTATAATTCCTTTTGGTCCAAAACTTTCTAATTCCATTAATATAAATAGTAAAACTGATGGAGCAACACCGAATGATACTAAGTCTGCAAGTGAATCTAATTCTTTACCTAAATCACTAGAGACATTAAGGTATCTTGCTATTCTTCCGTCATATCTATCAACTAAGCCTGCAACTAAAATTAAAATAGCTGCTAAAAGAAACTTTTTATTAAAACATGATAATAATGATAATACCCCACAGCCTAAGTTGATAAAAGTAAATATGTTAGGAATACAACTTTTTTTCATATCACCACTCCTACAATATATGAATAATTCTCATTTAATTATTATAGCATAGAATAAGTTACTTTTTAATAAAAAAAAGAATTTATAAGAAAGTTAAGGAAGTCTTAAGGTTATTAAGATGTAACGAAGTCGACAATATATGTAAAAAATGATATAATCTCATTTAGTTAAATTAATAATCGGAGGTTAGTATGAAGAGGGTACGTTTTATTTATAATCCTTATTCAGGCGAAAATGCAATTTTAAGTAGCCTTGATTCTGTTATTAAAATTCATCAAAAAGCAGGTTTTGAAATTCACCCATATAGAATTCACAAAGAAGCAGACGTTAAAGATGCTTTAGATTGTATAGATAAATCTTATGCGTATATCCTTATTGCAGGCGGAGATGGAACTGTAGATTCAGTAGTAAATGCAATGATGGAAAAAGGCATAAAACTTCCTATAGGAATTCTTCCAGTAGGAACAGCAAACGATTTTGGAAAAGTTTTAAAAATTCCTCAAAACATTAAAAAAGCATGCAAAAAAATAGTTGAGTTTAAACCAGAAAAAGTTGATATTGGAAAAATTAATGATAAATACTTTGTAAATGTAGCTAGTTCAGGGCTTTTTACAGATGTTTCTCAAAAAACTGATGTGCATTTAAAAAATACTATAGGAAAGCTTGCATACTATATAAAAGGGCTAGAAGAGATCCCAAACTTTAGAAAGCTTAAAGTTAAAGTTACTTCAGAAGAATACAACTATGATGGAAATATGTATTTAATGCTTGTTTTTAATGGAAAGACAGCTGGAAATTTAAACTTAGCTACAAGGTCTGACGTTCAAGATGGTATGTTAGATATAATTATTTTTAAAGCTGTTAAAATAATAGAACTTATGCCTTTATTTTTAAAGGTTTTAAGAGGAGAGCATCTAGATTCAAACAAGGTTGTTTACTTTAAAAGTGATAGAGTTAAAATTGAATGCGACGAAGATATAGTTACAGATATAGATGGAGAGAAAGGACCAGATTATCCTCTTGATATAAGATGTATAAAGAGCGGAATAGAGGTTTTAGGAATAAATTAAATAAAAAATTAATAAGTATAAATAATCAGTATTTATGTAGGAGTTTTGTATGAGTTTCGTATATTATAATTGCTTGTTATTTATGCTTTTTTTTATAATTTTTTTGCTTTTTGAGAACAACTTTAAATCACCTAAAAAGATAAAATTATTGATTTTTTTTGGATTATTCACTCTTCTTTTAAGATATCTTTCTTTAATTCTTTTATGTTTACTTAAAGATATAGAAGTAATTTATAAACTTAGAGCTTTTGTTTATTTAGATTATTTAAGTATAGTAGTACTTGCAATTTCTCTATCATATATATACTTAAGGTTTAATAAGTTATCTTTTAATAAGTTTTATATTATTTCTTTAATTCTTTTTATAATATACTTTTTAGGGATAAAGTATTTAGATTTAGGAGTAAGTTTAAGTAAAAACTTTGGATATATTATTAATATAAAAGGAGAAGAAATAGTAAATGGAGTAAGTCTTATTATACTTGGGATAATTTTTTTATCACTTCTATTTTTTATAGATAAACCAAATATCTTAAAAAGAGAAGTTTTATTTCTAATTCTTACAATGATTATAATGATTATAGAGATAGCACTTATGGTATTTAAAATAAAGATTTTCCCATATTTACTTATAAGTGAGGGGATATTTTTATTAAATGTGTACAAAGGAATAAATAATTTTAAAAAAACTTAGAAAAAGGGAAAAAATCTTATATAAAGGTTGCCTTTTTCACTCTATATAATATAATAGTATTAAGAAGAATTATAAATTTTTTGGATTTAACGGTTTTGTGATGAACAAAACCTTATTTTTTGTGTAAAGATAAATGTAAAAAGGTGGTGTATTTAAATGGAGGGTAGCCCTCAGATTGGTGAAAACCCAAAACTCATAAAAACAGAATAGAGGGAAGTTCTTTTTAATACACTTTTAAGTCTGTCTTTTTTTAAAGGTGCTTTTCTCTATGTCTGGAAGGGGGAAAGTATTATGAAAAAAAAGACAGTTTTTTTATTTACTGACATTCTAGGAACTAAAATATATGATGAGTTTGATGATGTTTTAGGAGTGCTTAGGGATGTTTATGTAACAACAGAAAATGGATATCCTAGATTTATAGGATATAAAGTAAAAAAAGATAGTACTAATTATCATTATGAATTTAAAAATTTAGAAGTTTATGATGATGATGGTAAAATAATTATGAAATCAAGAGGAAGTAAAGAAATACTTCCAAGAACATATAGCTATCTATTATCTAGACATCTTTTAGATAGAAAGATAGTAGATATAAACGGAAAGCAAGTAGTTAGAGTTGATGATTTAAGAATAGCTTTAATTGCAGGAGAATATAGAGTAATTGCCGTTGAAACAGGCCCTCTTGCAAAGTTTCGAAGAATGGGAATAGCAGGAATTGCAAAATTTTTCTATAAGATAATTGGTAAGAACTTTGAAGATACAGTAATTATGTGGGATGATGTTGAATCTCTTGAGATGGTTGATAACAACTTAAAAATTCAAGTCCCTTATAAAAAATTATCAAAGCTTCACCCAGCTGACCTTGCAGATATCTTAGAAAACTTAGACCCTAATTCAAGAAAGCAAGTATTTGAATCTTTAGATTATGATTTAGCATCAGATGCTTTAGAAGAATTAGATCAAGAATACAAAGGTAAAATTTTAAAAGAATTATCTGAAAGTAAAGCGCAAGAACTTTTAGAAAACATGCCAAGCGATGAGATAGCTGACCTTTTAGATGAATTAAATGAAGAAGAGAGAGAAAATATCTTAATTAATCTTGAAAAAGAAGATGCAGATGAAGTTAAAGAACTTCTAGAATACGAAGACGAAGCTGTCGGAAGTATTATGGCAAAAGATTTTATTTCTCTTAATTTAGATGTAACTGTAAGAGAAACTGTAGATATTTTAAAAGAGATGGAACCTGATGAAGAGTCAATGTATTATATTTATATTACAGATTCAGATGAAAAGGTTCAAGGAATAATTTCTCTTAGAGACTTAATTTTAGCAAAGCCTACAGCAAAGCTTAGTGAAATTATGGATGATAATTTTGAATATTTAAGACATGAAGATGATATAGAAGATGCTATAGAACTTGCAAACAAATATGACCTTTTGTCTATTCCTGTAGTAGATGAAGATGATAAGTTAGTTGGTATAGTAATAATACATGATTTAATAGATGAATACCTTTATCCACTTTGGAAAAAGAAAAATAGAAAATCAAAAGATTAAAAAAGTGTTGACAAAAATAAACTCTAGCATATAATAAAAGTATAAAGTTTATCAATTTACTAGGAATTAAATGCTAGGAAAAAGGAAAGTAGTATATTGAAGATTTACAGAGAGAAAAGCAGAGCTGAAAGCTTTTTATTAAAGATATATACGAAGTGCCCTTTGGAGCTAATACCTGAAATTATAGTAAGGTTATTCGGGAATTGCCCGTTATAGCAATTAAGTATGTATGTACTGACACAAGAGGAATTATTTTAATTCAAATAGAGTGGAACCGCGGATTTTACACTTCGTCTCTAATTATAGTTTAGAGATGGAGTTTTTTTATTACAAAAAATGGATTTAAAGGGAGGATTTAAGATGATTTATAACAATATTTTAGAATTAATAGGCAATACACCAATAATAAAAGTTAATAATTTAGTAGAGGAAAATAGTGCAGAGGTTTATGTAAAACTTGAAAAATTCAATGTAGGTGGAAGCGTAAAAGATAGAGCAGCGCTAGGAATGATTGAAAAAGCTGAAAGCCTTGGATTAATAAAACCTGGTGATACTATAGTTGAACCTACAAGCGGAAATACAGGAATAGCTTTAGCTATGATTGGAAAATTAAAAGGTTATAATGTAACTATAATTATGCCAGATACTATGAGTAAAGAGAGAAGAGCTTTAATTAAAGCTTATGGCGCAGACCTTATCTTAACTCCAGGGACTAAAGGAATGAAAGGTGCAATAGAAAAAGCTAACGAATTAGTTAAAGAAAAAGGATATTTCCTTCCACAACAATTCGAAAATGTAGCTAACCCAGAAAAACACTACGAAACAACAGCTATAGAAATTATAAATGACTTAAGTGATTTAGATTACTTTGTATCTGGAGTTGGAACTGGAGGAACTATAACTGGAATAGGCAAATACCTTAAAGAACATATAGATGGCGTTAAAGTAATTGCAGTAGAACCAGAAAGTTCACCTGTAATTTCAGGCGGAGAACCAGGTCCTCATAAAATACAAGGTATAGGAGCTGGATTTATACCATCTATATATAAAGAAGAATATGTTGATGAAGTAGTAAAAGTTTCAAATGAGGATGCATATAAAATAGCTAAAGATTTTTCTAGTGAAGAAGGAGTTTTAGTTGGAATTTCATCAGGGGCAGCTATATATGCCGCTATAGAACTAGCTAAGAAATTAGGAAAAGGAAAGAAAGTATTAGCTATAGCACCAGATGGTGGAGAGAAATATATATCAACAGGATTATATGATTAATTAAAGCTTAAACAATTAGAAAAAATAAGGAGGCTTAGAGGCTGTGTTTAAAAATTTAAGATATGATTTAAATAGAATATTAGAAGAAGATCCAGCCGCTAGAAGTAAACTTGAAGTATTTTTACTATATCCGAGTGTTCATGCATTAATAGCTTATAGAATAGCAAATAAGTTATATAAGCATAAATGGTTCTTTTTAGCTAGACTTATATCACAGATATCAAGATTCTTTAGTGGAATAGAAATACATCCAGGTGCAACGATTGGCAAAGGATTATTTATTGACCACGGTATGGGAGTAGTTATAGGAGAAACGGCAGAAATTAAAGATAATGTAACTATATATCATGGAGTAACTCTTGGTGGTACAGGAAAAGATAAAGGGAAAAGACACCCAACTGTTGGAAGTAATGTAATCATAGGTTCAGGTTCAAAGGTTCTAGGACCTATAAATATAGGAGATAATGTTAAAATAGGGGCAAATTCAGTAGTATTAAAAGATATACCAAAAGATAGTACAGCAGTTGGGATTCCAGCTAGAATAATTGGAAATAGTAAAGAAGAGAAATACGATAACATTATTGAAATAACTGATTTAAAAGGAAAAAGTAAAAGAATATATAATGATATGGTAATATAATAATTTGCTAAGTTAAGCTTTATATTGTAAAATAGATTGGTAATGTGAAAAGTCTTAAAACTTTTTGCATTACTTTTTTTAACGTATAGGAGATTATTAAAATAAGCCTTTAGGTTTAAATATCATTTTATTTTTATAGGTGTATATTATGGATAAACAAAAAAAAATAATTGATTTTTGCAAAAATGAATTAAACCTAGATACTATAGGTTTTATTAAATGCAGGAAGTTTGAAGAACTTAGAGATTTTTATTTATTTAGGAAAAATTCAAATTTAGAAAATGAGTTTGAAGAAAAAGATATAGAAAAAAGAATAGAACCTAGTATCTATATGGAAGACGCTAAAGCTATAATTTCAATAGCATTTCCTTATAATACTTTTGAAAATACTTTAGATAATGGATTTTCTATTTACACAAAAGGGGAAGATTATCATAAGGTAGTTTTTAAATATTTAGATACTATAATTAAATTTATTGAGTCACTAGGAGGAAAAGCTTTAGGTTTTGTAGATAGTAATTCCCTTCCAGAAAGATATATAGCATATTTAGCTGGGGTTGGAACTATTGGAAAAAACAATATGATAATTACTAAAAAGTATGGCTCATTTGTTTTTCTTTCAGAAATAATTACTGATTTAGATATAGGAAACTTAGATAAAGGAACATTTAGTGATATAAAATTATACAAAGATTGTAAAGAATGTGATATTTGCCTTAAAGAATGTCCAACTAAATCTATAAATAATTATAAGAGAAATCCAAATATTTGTTTATCTTATTTAACTCAAAAAAAGGATTTAAAAGATAGTGAAATGAATCTTTTAAAGGGGAGGATGTTTGGCTGTGATAGTTGTCAAAATAAGTGTCCTAAAAATAAAGATATATCTAAAACTCCTATAAGTGAATTTGAAATAAAAGATTTTATGAAGAATTCTTTAGATGATTATATTATAAATATAAACAATAGCGAATTTAAAGAGAGCTTTAAAAATACATCATGTGGTTGGAGAGGTAAAAATACTCTAATTAGAAATGCCTTAATTAGAAAAAAATATAAAGGCGAAGATATAGAAAGTTTTAAAAGCGAATCACCTTATTTAAAAGGGTATAAAGATAGACTTTTATAGCTTACTAGAATATAATAAAATTGATTAATTTTGAGGAAGTGGGTGAATTATCTTATGTTATCACCATTTATGGCTAAGGTTATAGGATTATTACCTGAGAGCTTTTTAGTTTTTGCAGGTAAAAAGATAACAGATAGATACATAAAAAATCATGCTACTATGCACGTTAAAGGCTTTGATGAAATAAAAGATTTAGATGGGCCTATAATATTTATTTGCAATCATTTAAGTAACTCAGATGGGTTAATCTTAAATAAGCTACTTAAAGAAAAATTTGATCCGTATTTTATAGCAGGAGTTAAGCTTTCAGACGACCCTGTAACAAAGATAGGAACAGCTATGGTTAAAAACATACCTGTAAAACCTAACACAGCAGATAAAGAAGCTATGACTAAAATGGTTAAAACTTTAAAAAACGGAGAAAATCTTTTAATATTCCCAGAAGGGACAAGAAGTAGAACTTG